>DATFQP010000164.1:0-12706 GCA_035264145.1 Propionibacteriaceae bacterium | reverse complement strand
ACCTCGCCCTTCAGCACACCGGCCTGCAGGCTGGCGCCCAGAGCGACCACCTCGTCAGGATTGACGCCCTTGTTGGGTTCCTTGCCGCCGGTCAGCTCTCGGACCAGGTCGACGACTGCCGGCATCCGGGTCGAACCGCCGACCAAGATCACGTGGTCGATCGCGCCGACACTGATCTTGCCGTCGGAGATCACCGCGTTGAACGGCGCGCGGCAGCGGTCGAGCAGGTCGGAGGTCATCCGCTGGAACTCGGACCGAGTCAGCTTCTCCTCCAGGTGCAGCGGACCGGACTGGCCGAGGGTGATGTACGGCAGGTTGATCTGCGTTTCGCTGGCCGAGGAGAGCTCGATCTTGGCCTTCTCGGCCGCTTCCTGCAATCGCTGGCGGGCAATCTTGTCCTGGGACAGGTCCGTGCCGTTCTTGTTCTTGAACTGCTTGACCAGCCAGTCGACGATGCGGCCATCCCAGTCATCGCCACCGAGCCGGTTGTCGCCCTTGGTGGCCTTGACCTCAAAGACGCCGTCGCCGATCTCCAGCAGGGACACATCGAAGGTGCCACCACCGAGGTCGAAGACCAGGATGGTCTGATCCTTGCCACCCTTGTCGAGGCCGTAGGCGAGCGCAGCCGCTGTGGGCTCATTGATGATCCGATCGACGACCAAGCCGGCGATCTCACCAGCCTCCTTGGTCGCTTGCCGCTCAGCATCGCCGAAGTACGCCGGAACGGTGATCACCGCGTGGGTGACCTGCTCACCGAGGTAGGCCTCGGCGTCCCGCTTCAGCTTCTGCAGCACGAAGGCGCTGATCTGCTGCGGCTTGTACGTCTTGTCGTCGATCTTGGACGTCCAGGTGGTTCCCATGTGACGCTTGACCGAACGAATGGTGCGGTCCACGTTGGTGACCGCCTGACGCTTCGTCACCTCGCCGACGAGGACCTCGCCACCCTTGGCGAAGGCCACCACCGACGGGGTGGTGCGGGAACCCTCGGCGTTAGGGATGACGGTGGGCTCTCCACCTTCGAGTACGGCGACGACCGAGTTGGTCGTTCCGAGGTCGATGCCGACTGCACGAGCCATGTTGTTGATCCTCCGTGGAAGTGTTGTTCCTTGAGTCTGTAGCACTCAACTTACATCTTGAGCGCACTAGGCTCAACTATGCCACGGTTCTGACTATTCCTTGCATCCGCCCAATTTCAGCGCGAAACACACTCTTTTCGGCCGAGGCACCCTCTCGGGCGGCTGAATTGAGCGACTGCGGGGTGCCGCGCCGCGTTACGGAGCCCGGCGGGGCAAGCTGTGAACATGTCCACGGCCTTGCGAGTGCTCCGGGATCTGGCCCTGCTGGCGACCCGGCTGGGTCTCGGCGGCATCGTGATCTTGCACGGATGGCTGCGCTGGCAGGGCCCCGGTCAGGGTGTCCAGAAGCAGATCGACTATCTCAGCCAGTTCGGGACACCGTACCCTCGGTACGCCGCGTGGGGCGCGATCGTGCTGGAACTCGTCGGCGGCATCTTCCTGATCGTCGGTGCGCTGACTCCCGTCGTCGCCATCGCCGTGCTCGGAGAACAGATTTTGATCATCGCCTATACGAACTGGTACAAGGGCCCGGATCTGGTCAACGGTGATGGCACCTACGCCGGCGGATACGAGTACAACGTCGCTTTGGCCCTGCTGGCACTGCTGCTGGCGGTATTCGGGGCCGGGCGCATTTCGGTGGATGGCCTGTTCGGGCGGCGAAAGCCGGAGGTCGATCCGGACGACGACCGGCTGCCCTGATCTTCACAGGTTGTGCACAGTTTTCACACAGCTTCAGGCGGTCGAACCGTGTCACCCTGAATCTATGGCCCGTCCCGGTACCACAACTCCGCCCCTGACCAGACCCGACGGCACACCGATTCGGGTCCTCGCCGTCGACGACGAGGCCAGCCTGACTGAGCTGTTGTCCATGGCTATGCGCTACGAGGGCTGGCAGGTGACGACTGCGGGATCCGGCGGGGACGCGGTCAAGGCCGCTCGTGAAGTTCGCCCGGACGCCATCGTGCTGGACATGATGCTGCCCGATTACGACGGTTTGGAGGTGATGCGGCGGATCCGTGCGGAGGATCCCGACGTGCCGGTCATCTTCCTCACGGCCAAGGACGCGGTCGAGGACCGGATCGGCGGTTTGACGGCCGGTGGTGACGATTACGTCACCAAGCCGTTCAGCCTGGAGGAGGTGATCGCGCGACTGCGAGCCCTGCTTCGACGCAGTGGCGCCGCGCTGGCCAAGAGCGGCTCGACGCTCGTCGTGGGTGACCTGACACTCGATGAGGACAGCCATGAAGTAACCCGCGGCGGGGAGGAGATCCAACTGACGGCGACCGAATTCGAGCTGCTTCGCTATCTGATGCGGAACCCGCGCCGGGTCCTCAGCAAGGCTCAGATCCTCGATCGGGTGTGGAACTACGACTTCGGCGGCCAGGCCAACGTGGTCGAGCTCTACATCTCCTACCTGCGCAAGAAGATCGACGCCAACCGGCCGCCGATGATCCACACCATGCGCGGGGCGGGATACGTTCTTCGCCCGGCGGCCTGATGGCTGCCAGCTCCGAGATCTCGACACCTTCTGGGGCGGCCGGGGCCCCTGCCCCGTTTGCTCGAGGAACGCTCGGCCGAAAGTTGCTGGTGCGCGTGCTCGCGCTGGTAGCGGCGGCCGCCGTCCTGCTGAGCCTCTTCACCACGCTGGCGACCCGGCAGCTGTTGCTAGGTCAGCTCGACCGCCAGCTGGATTCAGCGCTAGCCCGGCAACAGCAGTTTCGGTCAGGCGGCGCCGGCCCATCGGACCTGGATCGAGGTCCCCCACCTGGAGGTATTCGAGTCCCTGGCCAGCAGATCGGCACCCTCGCTGCCGAGTTCACCGACGCCGGCCGGGTCCGAATCGGCATCCTGCAGAACAACCGCGCTGATGTGGAACTTCCTGCGGACGAGTGGAACGAACTCGTCGCGCAGCTGCGGTCAGTTCCGGTCGACGGCGAACGGGTGTCGCTCAACCTGGCCGCGGGCCTGGGTCGCTACCGGCTGATCGCCCAGTCTCGGGACTACGGCTCGGTCGTGATCGGTCTGCCGCTGAAGGACGTGGATACCTTCCTGATCGAGTTGATCGGCCTCGAGGTCGTCCTCACCCTGCTGGCGCTGGCAGGCGCCTTCTGGGCCGCGCGAGCGGTCGTGGCTCGTAGCCTCCGGCCGCTGAATCGGGTGGCGGCCACGGCGCAGCAGGTCTCCCAGCTACCGCTGGACCGAGGCGAAGTTGCGCTCGCCGTACGGGTCCCGCCGCAGGATGCCGATCCAAGCTCAGAGGTGGGTCGGGTAGGCCAGGCACTGAACCACATGCTCAACAACGTCGAGGAGGCTCTCGCCGCACGGCAGGCATCCGAGACCAAGGTCCGGCAATTCGTGGCCGACGCCTCGCACGAACTCCGCAACCCGCTGGCCGCTATTCGGGGGTACGCCGAACTGACCCGGCGTGGTCGGGACCAACTCCCCACCGAGGCGGCCTACGCGATGTCACGCGTCGAGTCGGAGTCCGAGCGGATGTCGCACCTGGTCGATGATCTGCTGCTGCTCGCCCGGCTCGATTCGGGCCCGGACCTGGACATCAAGGCCGTCGATCTCACCGAGATCGTGATCAATGCGGTCAGCGACGCCCGGGCGGCCGGACCCGAACACAGCTGGAGCCTCGCGCTGCCGGACGAATCGGTCAGCGCTCTTGGCGACCGGCACCGGCTGTATCAGGTCATGGCCAATCTGCTGGCCAACGCCCGGACTCACACACCGCATGGAACCAGGGTCGACACGGGCCTCACGGTACGCGACGGCTTCGCGATGATGACGGTGAGCGACAACGGACCCGGCATTCCCGACAGCATCCGCGAACAAGTCTTCGAACGCTTCACGCGCGCGGATACAAGTCGAGTTCGGGCACCCAGAGGCAACGGGAGCGGAAGCACCGGTCTCGGCCTGGCGATTGTGGCTGCCGTTGTCGAGGCCCATCACGGCCGGGTCGGAGTGACCAGCCAACCGGGCCACACTGAATTCACGGTTGAGCTGCCGTTGGCGCCGGAACCGACTCATCCCGGCCCAGGCCCCGGCATGGTGCCGCCTGCCAGTTCCGCGACCTAAGC
The DNA here is from genome assembly GCA_035264145.1 of Propionibacteriaceae bacterium. Lineage (GTDB taxonomy): Bacteria > Actinomycetota > Actinomycetes > Propionibacteriales > Propionibacteriaceae > Microlunatus. The sequence continues at coordinate 8,547 of DATFQP010000164.1, read as the reverse complement.
ATGCGGGCGGCGGTGGCCGCCCGTTGCACTCCTCGCTCGACGATTGTCGGCTCCGATTGATGTCGCACTCCTTCGCCCTGGCAGGCCTGGGTCGCTCATGTCTTCCTACGGTGGCCCAGCACCGCATCCTCGACCCCCGTCGACGGGATCGAGGTTTGATCCCCGGGGTTTCAGGGACGAGGGGTCGGGCCGGGCTTGCGGCCGATCGCGACCGTGGCGTCCAGGTCGTCGCAGCGGGTTAGCGTCGCCAGCAGGCCCGACTGCTCGAGAGTCGCCGCGGTCGAAGAAGCCTGCTTGCGGCTGGTCTCGATGAGGAGATGACCACCCGCGACCAGCCAGCTGGGAGCATCGGCGATGACCCGGCGCTGGACATCAAGACCGTCCGGGCCACCGTCGAGGGCCATCATCGGCTCGTGCAGCCTGGCTTCTCCCGGCATAAAGGCGATGGCCTCCGTCGGTACGTAGGGGGCATTGCACACGACCAAATCCACCCGGCCGGCGATCCCTGCAGGCAGCGCTTCGTACAGGTCACCCTGGCAGACCCGGCCTCGGGCGCCGAGGTTACGGCGGGCACAGCGTACGGCGACCGGGTCGAAATCCGCCGCATACAGCTCGATCTCAGATGCTCGCCCGAGCAGAGCCGCACTGATCGCGCCCGACCCGCAGCACAAATCGATCACTACAGTTCCGGGCCGGGCCAAGGTAGCCGCTTGCTCGACGAGGAACTCCGTGCGCCGGCGCGGCACGAACACACCGGGCTCGACGATGATCTTCAGTCCACAGAACTCTGTCCAGCCGAGAATGTGTTCCAGCGGTTCACCCGCAACGCGCCTCTCCACCATCGAGTACAGCTCACGCGGCGAAGCCTCGGCAGCGAGCAGCAGCCCGGCCTCATCTTCGGCAAAGACACAGCCGGCTTGTCGGAGCCGGGTCGCGATCTGGTCCAGCTCTACCGATGGTGGGGCTGGCGTCGGGATCGGGATATCCGCACTCAGCATCGGGTCGCTTGCCTGATGGCGAGGCTCGCTCACACTTCGCAGCGTAGGCGCACGATCTTCAGGACCGGTCCTGTGAAGGTGACCACGTGCCCGCCGCGAATGCCTGCCCTCACTTGTTCAGAAAGAATAGGTGACCATGTCACGATTCCTCTTCGCCACGATGCCGATCGTCGGGCACGTGGCCCCGATCGCGCCGGTCGTCCACGAACTGATCAACCGTGGGCATGAGGTTACCTGGTACACCTCAATGCACTTCAAAGACAAGATCACCGCGACCGGCGCCACGTTGGCACCGCTCAGGTCACCAATCGACTTCGGGGACGGCGAGTACAACAAGCACTTTCCCGGGCGAGACAAGTACCACGGTTTACGTCAGGTCGTCTTCGACTTCGAGCACGTCTTCGTAGGCGCGGTGGAGGGATATGTGGACGACCTTCGGGCTCTGATCGCCAGCGACCACCCGGACGCCTTGGTCGTCGACCCGGCAGTCGCTGCCGGCGTTATCTTGTCCATCGTCGACGGTGTGCCGACCGCCACCATCGGAATCTCCGTGTTGGCTCTGCAAGACGCCTACCAGGCGCCCTTTGGGCTGGGCCTGCCACCCAGCTCCTCACCGATGGGCCGGATCCGGAACAAGGCGCTCTACCCGCTGATCGATCATGTGATTTTCCGTCGGGTCAACCGGGCGTTTGCCGCCCTAGCTCACAAGCATGACTGGCCCTACTTCCCGTTCCGTCCGAAAGCCACCGACTTCCTCTTCATTCAGCCCTCTGTCGAGTCCTTTGAGTACCCTCGGGCCAACACCCCGCCACAGGTGCATTTCGTCGGCCCGCTGCTGCCACAACTGCCGGCAGATTCACCGCATCCGGCCTGGTGGAGCGACCTCGAGGCGGCTCGACGGTCCGGCAAGCCGACAATCCTCGTGACCCAGGGCACGATTGCCACCGACTCGACCGAGTTGATCGAGCCGACCTTGAAGGCAATGGAGTTCGAGGACGTATTCGTGGTCGCCGCCGGCACCGATCCTGCCAGGCTCTCAGACATCCCTGCCAACGCTCGGGTGGAGAAATTTGTCCCTTTTGGACCGCTGCTGCCGCTCGTCGACGCGTATGTCACGAACGGCGGTTACGGCGGCGTCACCATTGCGTTAGCCAACGGGGTGCCTGTGGTCAGCAGCGGCACGACCGAGGACAAGGCAGAGGTGGGCGGGCGCGTGGCGTACACGGGTGTTGGAATCAACCTGAAGACCAGTCGGCCCACGGTCGAGCAGCTGCGGACGGCAATCTTCTCGATCCTCCGCGACCCGTCATATCGGATGCGCGCTGCGGAGATCCAGCGCGACTTCGCCGGCCACGACGGTCCGGCGGAGGCCGCCGATCTGCTCGAGCAACTGGCGGTGACCCGCAAACCGGTGCTCCGATCAGCTTCATAGCTGGGCCACAGCGTCGGCCCACGCACCCAGCCACCTACTCGCTGCCGACGGCAGCCACTCCTCACCAGGGATCAATCGTCACCGCAGGCTGGTGAAACCGCAGGCTGGTGAAGCGCTGCCGGAACTGGCACCGCTGATATCTCGGCACTCTGACGTGACCGCTGCCTTGGGGGAGCGAACGTGCCTCGCGCAGAAACGGCCAAGGTATGGTGCCCGCATGGCCGCGGAGCGCGTGGAATTCGAGGTCGGTGATCGAGTCGTCAAGATCAGCAACCCCGATCGGGTCTATTTCTCAGAGCGCGGCGAAACCAAGCTCGATCTCGCGCGTTACTACTTGTCGGTCGCTGACGGCATCGTGAACGCGCTGTACCACAGGCCCTGCATGCTGCACCGTTTCCCGGACGGCGTAGACGGGGAGAAGGTGCACCAAAAGCGGTTGCCGGCTGGTGCGCCGCCGTGGATCGAAACCGTACGTGTCCACTTCCCGCGCTTCAACCGGGACGCTGACGAGCTCTGCGTGAACCACCCAGCCGACGTCATTTGGGCGGTGCAGATGTCGACTGTGGAGTTCCATCCCTGGAACTCCCGCCGCGACGACACGGAGTCACCGGACGAATGGCGCATCGATCTAGACCCCATGCCATTGGCCACCTACGCCGATGTCCGCCGAGTATCGGTGATTGCCCAGGAGGTACTGGCCGAACTTGGGGCGGTGGGCTATCCGAAGACGTCCGGTGGCAAGGGCCTGCACATCTACGTCCGGATTCCACCGACTCATGGCTTTGCCGATGTGCGACGGGCAGCCTGGGCCTTCGCTCGAGAGGTGGAGCGCCGCAGCGACGGCATGGTGGACCTCACGTGGTGGCGCAAGGACCGCGATCCCGGCTCAGTCTTCGTCGACTACAACCAGAACGCTCGCGATCACACGATTGCGAGTGCCTACTCGGTCCGCGGGACACCAGCCGGCATCGTCTCGGCGCCGGTCCGCTGGGACGAGATCTCCGATGCCGAGCCTGCGGACTTCACCATCGCCACCATGCCGTCACGCTTTGCTGAGCTTGGCGACCTGCATGCCGACATCGACGACAACGTGTATCAACTCGATGAGCTGCTCGAGTGGGCCGACCGTGATGAACGCGAGAGCCAGGAGCGCCCCGCGGACGTGGACTCCTGACCAACCAGCCGGAACCTAGGCGAGGCCTTTGTTCGCCAGCCACTCAGCAGCTACCTGGTTGGGATCCTGGCGTTCACTGTCGACCTTCCTGTTCAGAGCGACCAGATCCTCGGTGGTCAGCAGCGCCTGGACCCCGTCCAGCGCAGAGGCGGCGGTTGCATTGCTGGCCACTTCCTCCCGGACCAGCGGGACCACATTCTGCGGCAAGATCATGGACTGGGGATCCTCCAGCTGCACGTAACCCTTCTCAGAGATGACAGCGTCAGTGGTGAAGAAGGTTGCCACCTGGATCTTGTTCGCATCCAGGTCGCTGATCTTGGGTGGGTATTTGGGGTACGGCTTGAACGCCTTGAACTTCGCGCCGTAGATCTTCTCGAGCCCCGCCGGCCCGTACGCACGCTCCTCCAGCTCGGGCGGCCCGCCAAGGGTCGCGCCGGCGGCGATCTTCTTGAGGTCATCCAGCGACGTGATCCCGTTCTCTGCGGAGTAGTCCTTGGTCACGACGTACACATCCTGATCGACAGCTGCCGAGGGCTTGAGCACCTTGAGCCCGCTAGGCAATGCTTCCGGCAGCGCCTCCTCGACTTCTTCGGCGGTGGTAGCGGTGGCATTGGCGTCGAAGTTGAGCAGGAGATTGCCGGTGTACTCGGGTACCACGGAGATAGATCGGTCCTGCAGCGCCTTGATGTAGATCTCCCTCGAGCCAATCCCCAGCTTGGTCGAGGACTGAACGCCTTTTGCCTTGAGCGCCTGGGAGTAGATCTCGGCAAGAATCTTGGACTCGGTGAAGTCAGCCGAACCCACCACGACTTCAGCCGCGGAGCTCGATGCAGCTCCCGACGGTTGGGCTGAGGACTCGGCCAGTGGGTCGTTATTGGCGCCGCAGGCAGTCAACAGCGAAGCGGCGATTCCCAAGCAAGCGCCGAAGATGGAACTCTTGATCCTCATTGTCGAATCTCCATCTGGACGGGGATCTCCCGACCGCCGGACAAGGCTATGTCGACACGGCGAGCGCGGCTCCAACTGTCTTGTTGGGTGCATGCCTTCGCCGCGCCGTCAGCCAGGCGAGAGCCCCCAACGCCACGTCCAAGACGATTGCCAGCAGTGCGACGATAAGGGCGCCGGCAAACATTTGGGAGTAGTTTCGGTTCGCGTTGCCCGAGATCAACAGCCGACCGAGGCCAGTGCCGGAGCTGTACGCGGCGATCGTCGCCGTGGCCACAACCTGCAGCGTTGCGCTCCTCACGCCGGAAATCACCAACGGCAACGCCAGCGGCCATTCGACCTGGCGGATAACCTGACTGCCCGACATCCCAAGGGCGCGAGCCGCGTGGACGGCGTCGCGGTCAGCTCCGCGGATGCCGGCAGCCGTAGAGGTCAAGATCGGCGGCAAGGCGAGCACGGCCAGGACGCCGATGATCGGTCCGTTCCCGGTGCCCAGGAGCAGCACGATCAGGACCAACAGGCCGAGGCTGGGAATCGCCCGCGCCGCGTTGCCAAGTCCAATCAGCAGGAAGGAACCTCGGCCGGTGTGACCGATCAAGATTCCCAGCGGGATGGCGATCACGCAAGCAATGACCACCGCCGCGGCGGTGTAGCCGAGGTGTTGCAGCAGCAGGTAGCCGATTCCGGCCTCACCTTGCCAGTTCGCCGGATCACTGAGGTAGTCGAACAGATTCATGCCGTCACCCGCCTGCGCAGCCACGGAAGGCTTCCGCGCTGCAGCAACAAGATCAGCCCGTCCGCGATCAGCGCCAGGGCCAGCGTCAGCACGAGCGCCACAATGATGGGCGTGTAGAAGTAGCTCCCGAAGCCAAGATCGAAAAGCTTCCCGAGCGCCCCGCTGCCGACCAGCACGGCGACGCTCACCAGAGCGATGTTAGAGACCGTGACCACCCGCAACCCGGCGAAGATCACCGGCATGGCCAGCGGCAGCTCCACGCGAAATAGGCGACGGAATGAGCCGTAGCCCATGGCAGAGGCGGATTGCTTGACGCTTGGGGCCACCGAGCGCAGACCGTCGACCACGCTACGCACGAGCAGGGCGATCGAGTAGACGGTGAGCGCCGCGACGATGTTAGCGGGATTGAGGATCTGAGTCCCCAGGACCAACGGCATCAGCACGAACAACGCTAGCGACGGGATGGAGTAGATCACGCCCAAGATCGCCAGCAGCACGTCAGCCGCCTTATGTGTCTTCGAGACCAGATAGCCGAGTGGGATCGAAATGACGAAGGCCAGCACGACGGGGACCAGTGCCAAGATCACATGCTCTACCGTCAACTCGCCGATCATCGCCAAGTTGCGTTCGACCCAAGCCCAGTCGAGATTCACCGGACCGGCGCCTCCACTCGATCACCGTCGGACTCGTGCCATACGGAGGAAACATGCTGGCCGTTGTCGATGACATCGTCCGGAACGATGTCGACCGGAACTTCCGGGATTGCCACAGTGGCGTCGTCGGGGTGCTCGCTTTGCCCGGTGGAGTCCTGCGTCGTGGTTGCGCCAGCCGCCTCAGCCGCAATCGCGATGCCTGGGATGGCTTCCGCTCGGTCACGGTCTGCCATCTTCTCAACCAGGTAAGGGTCCGGGAGGGCTCCGTCCAGGCCGTCCGACCCACCGGCGGCTTGCCCGTCGCGGCCACCATCGCCGCTGGTGGCGTCTGCTGTCTGGTCGCCAGCGTCCGCTCCAGCCGCGCACCGAACAAGGCTCACCTCCCGGTTAGCCCCATCGCCACTGTTCCCGTGAGCCGCGTACTCCTCAGTGCGCACGTCACGGTCTGGGTCATCCAAATCCCGGTCACCGGCCTCCGCGCCAGGCGCGGACTCGTCAGAACTCACTTCACCCACCTGCGGGGCGACGAGACTGGTGTCGTTGGCGTGCCCCTCAGCAGCCTCTGCCTGGACTACGCCGGCGTCAGCCCCGGCATTAAGTGCCTCGTCACCGACACCCGGTTGGGCAGCCGTGTTTTGATCATGCGTCTCAACCGCCTGATCGCTATATGGGTCCGCGAGCACGATCCAGTCCTGCTGAGCCGCTTTGACCTCCGAGATCTGCTCCAGTATTTCTTGCGCTGACACCACACCGGCGAAACGTCCGCTGGCCCGATCGACCGCAACGGCCAAGCCAACCGGTGACGTAAAAGCGGCATCAAGCGCTGACCGTAAGGTGTCAGTCTCCGGGTCGAAGGTGGAACCCACAGGGTGAAGGCCGGTGGGGTGGGTCCGATCGGCCCAGCCCAGCGGCCGGGCATCCGCGTCCAGGACAAGAGACAGCTCGTCTCCGGCGGCTGACACGTCGCGAACGACCGGCACGCTGTCCAATGGCAGACCGGCAGCCGGCACGAAAGACAGGGACCGGTAACCGCGGTCCTTGCCGACAAAGCCCTCGACGAACGCGTCGGCGGGCTCATCGAGCAGCTGTTGCGGAGTACCCAGCTGGGCCAGCCGGCCACCAACTCGGAGTATGGCCACCTGGTCGCCGAGCTTGATTGCCTCGTCGATGTCGTGGGTGATGAGGATGATCGTCTTGCTCACGCGACGTTGAAGTTCGAGAAAGAAGTCGTGCAGCTCTCCGCGTACCACCGGATCGACCGCCGAGAACGGCTCGTCCATCAACATGACCAGTGGATCGGCGGCGAGCGCGCGAGCGACGCCGACGCGCTGCTGCTGCCCACCTGACAACTGGGCGGGATAGCGGTTGGCCAGCTTGGGGTCCAGGCCGACGCTGGCGAGGAGTTCGAAGGATCGCTTGCGGATCTTGCTCTTGTCCCAGCGCAACAAGCCAGGCACTGTGCCGATGTTCTCCAGGACCGTGCGGTGCGGGAACAGGCCACCGTTCTGAATGACGTAACCCATCTGCCGCCTTAGCTTGGTCTTGCGAATCGACCGCATCGGGGTCCCGTCCCAGGTGATCCGACCCTTCGACGGTTCCAGCATCCGGTTGACCATCCGCAGTGTCGTCGTCTTACCGCAGCCCGAGGGGCCGACGATCACCGTGATTTTTCGTGACGGCACCGTCAGGTCCAGATCGGTCACAGCGGTCGTGCCGTCTCGGAAGGTTTTGCTGACTGACTCGAATTCGATCACGTCAATCCACCACTCCAGGTCTGTCTTTCCTCATGCCGCCATTACCCGATGGCCGGTGACTCCACCGGTGCAGGTCACAGATGACCATAGCCTTCGCGCCGGACAAAACCCGTACGCTGCGCGGCGCGCCCCGACTTCGGCGACTCGTGAAAGAACGCGACGGTAGTTACTCGCAGGTAACCTGACGATGCACGCGCGAACCCTGATTGAGTGAGACTCAGTCCATCCAGCCAGAAAGTCGAGCATGGAAGTCATGAAGGTTGGGGCCATCGTGGTGGCCTTGGTGATCTCGCTGGTGGGCGTGGCGCTGTTCGCCCGTGCAGTGTGGACGATCACCCGCGTTCTCAAGCTCGGGCGCCCCACCTCCGGCCGCCGGACGCAGCCGGGGCAGCGCTGGAAGCACCTGCTTACCGAAACGCTCGGGCACACCCGGATGCTGCAGTGGAACACGATCGGCATCGCTCACTGGTTTGTCTTCATCGCTTTCGGCGCGCTGTTCTTCACCCTGGTCACCGCGTACGGCCAGCTCTCCGACCCGCGATTCGCGCTGCCAGTGATCGGTCACTGGGTGCCGTACGAAGCGGCCAGTGAGCTGATCGCCTGGGCCGGTCTCGGCTCGATCCTGTACTTGATCACAGTGCGGGTGCTCTCCCCGAACGGCAAGCGGGCATCCCGATTCTTCGGCTCCCGTGGCTGGCAGGGCTATTACGTCGAGTTCACGATCTTAGGCATCGTCCTCTGCGTTCTCGCCCTGAGGGCGCTGGAATATCAGCTGCTCGGCCCCCAGACCTCCCGGCTGCATTTCCCGACGACGTGGTTCCTGCTTCCCGTCCAGCTTCCGGTGCCGGTGCTCGA
>DATFQP010000163.1:0-7612 GCA_035264145.1 Propionibacteriaceae bacterium | reverse complement strand
CTCACCGGTGCCTTCGATCGACTCTCGCGCTCGCTGCACCAGCTGGTCCACAGACCAATCGTCGACCGCCACACCGACGATCGGACAGTCGAGCAAGCCGCGCGCCTCGAGCCGGTACAGAGACCGGAAGGTCATCACCTTGGCCAGGTCGCCCGTGATACCGAAAATCACAAATACGTCGGCCGCCGGCATTTCCGAGCTCGCACTTGTCATGGTCATCCCCTCCATCGCCGCCTTCGGCTATGCCTTTGCGAGCGCATTGGTGAGTTCTGTTTCATTGGTGACGTCGAAAGATGAATCACCGGACAAGATCGGATGAAACAGTCCCTCGCATCGCAAATCACGTCGACGATGGTTCGGGCCATCCGAAAACTCGAATCCTCCTCATGGTCGCGGCCGCAGCACCAACGATCCCGCGTGGCACTCGCCGGCGCCTCATCCACAAAGGGTGAATTGGGCTGCCCGCCGGTAGACAGAACGGCTCGATCCTGCAAGTTCGCAACGAGCATGCGGTCCCTGCACCGCGGGCTGAGCCAGCCTTGCCCACGCAGGATCACGTGCGCGCCACCTAGGCGGCAGATGCGACGAGGTGTGTTGGCAAGTCGGCCACCGCCCTGCGGAATAGCGGAAATCACCCCGAAGGGATGAGGCCTCAAGCTGGCCCGTCGGCAAGGCTAAGTGGGTCAGATCGGCGCGCGTGGACCTGCGCTGCTGTCGATGTCCTACCTGAAGGGTCAGTGATTGTGACTGCAACGCTGAGCGCACTGGTGCCGATCGTCGTAGACCCGGTGCCGTGGGCGCGGGCACAGATGGCGTTCACGCTGGCCTTCCACATCATCTTGGTGCCGCTCGGTGTCTCGTGGGCGTTCATGACCTTGATCGCGAACTATCGAGGACTGCGGCGCAACGATCGTGATGCGCTCGTGCTGGCCCAGCGCTGGTCGAAGTACATGGCGGTGACTTTCGCGGTGGGTGCCGTCACGGGCACCGTCTTGAGCTTTGAGTTCGGACTCCTGTGGCCACGCTTCATGGGTCGGTGGGGTGAAGCATTCGGGGTGCCGTTCGCATTCGAGGGTTTGTTCTTCTTCACCGAGGCGATCTTCATCGCGGTCTACATCTTCGGGTGGCGTCGGCTGAAGCCTTGGGCACATTTCTGGACCGGCGTACCGATCGTGCTGGCCGGCATCTTCGGCAGCATCTCGGTGGTTGCCGCGAACGCGTGGATGAACGCTCCGTCTGGTTTCACGCTCGATTCCAACGGCAACGTGGTCCAGGTGGACCCGATGCAGGTGATTTTCAACGACTCCATGCCCTGGCAGGCCGCTCACATGGTGGTCGCGGCGTACCTGGTGGGCGGATTCCTCATCGCCTCGGTCTACGCCGTGGGGATGCTGCGGGGCCGACGCGATCGGTACCACTATCTCGGGTTCGTGATCGCATTCAGCGTTGCCTCGGTCGCCACACCGATCCAGATCGGCATCGGTGATGGGTTGGCCCGCTGGGTCTATGAGAACCAGCCTGTCAAATTTGCCGCCATCGAACTGGTTCCGACGACGAGTAGTGATGTGCCTGAAACACTGCTGGGTCACCTCAACGAGGACGGCCAGGTGACCGGCGGCATCCCGATTCCAGGCCTCGCCTCATGGCTGTCCGACCCCAGCACCGGCAAGGACACGGTCGTGAAGGGTCTGGATTCGGTGCCGGCAGATCAACGGCCCACCATTCGGCAGACCAACATCGTCCACCTGGCCTGGGACGTCATGGTGGGTCTGGGGTCGCTGCTGTTCCTGCTGGCGATCTGGTACGCGCTGTCGTGGATCTTTCGACGCCGAATGCCGCAGAGTCGATGGTTTCTTCGGGCTGCAGCTGTGGCCGGCGTGGCGGCGGTGATCACCATGGAGGCCGGTTGGGTGGTGACCGAGGTTGGGCGGCAGCCGTGGATCGTCTACAACCACATGAAGGTCGAGGATGCGGTGACCGCTAACACCGGGGTGTGGATCACATTCTTCGCCGTCGTCATCTTGTACGCGCTCGTGGGCACGACCACCATCTTGGTGCTACGTGGGATGAGTAGAAGGTTCCGCGAAGCCGGGGGGCTCACCGAGCTGGACACTCCGTACGGACCTACCGCGCTCGCCACGGTGTCGGCCAAGGCCGAGGAGGCAGAGGGGTGAGCACAGTGGTCGCCGTGGTGCTGCTCTTGGCCGTGGTCGCCTACGCGGTATTCGGGGGTGCCGACTTCGGGGCGGGCTTCTGGGACTTGATCGCAGGTGGGCCAGAGCGAGGAGAACATCCGCGCGACACGATCGAGCACTCCATCGGACCGGTCTGGGAAGCCAATCACGTCTGGTTGATCTTCGTCTTCGTGATCTTGTGGACGTCATTCCCGGAGGCGTACGCGTCGATCACTCTGACGCTGTTCGTGCCGCTGACCATTGCCGCTCTCGGCATTGTCTTGCGCGGTGCCAGTTTCGCGTTCCGCAAAGGGGTCGTCACGGTCGGCAGCCGCCGCATTTTCGGTGCTGCCTTCGCCGCCTCTTCGGTGCTTGTGCCCTACTGCATGGGAGCCATCGCGGGCGGTATCGCATCCGGTCGCGTACCAGCCGGTGGCAAGGCGGGGGATCCAGTGCAGAGCTGGATCAACCTGACGTCCGTTGTGGGCGGGGTGCTCGCCGTCGCGGCCGTCGGGTACCTTGCTGCGGTCTATCTTGTTTGGGATGCCCGACGCCTCGGCGACGGTGAAATGGTCGAGTACTTCCGCCGGAGGGCCGTTGTTGCGGCAGGTCTTGTCGGAATCATCGGCTTCATCGGCATCTTCGTGCTCCGTGCTGACGCGCCCTATCTCTTCTCCGGGCTTACCTCACGTGGGTTGCCAGCTGTCATTCTCGGCATCCTGTGTGGCGTCGGCGCTCTGGTGTTGCTGGTTCGCAACGCACACCGCGGCGCACGTGTGCTTGCCATCGTTGCGGTGGCCAGCGTCATCGTCAGCTGGGGTGTCGCGCAGTGGCCGTACGTGCTTCCAGAAAGTCTCACATTCGCCGCCGCAGCGTCCGCGACCGGCTCCCTAACAGCTGTGTTGGTGGTGGTTGGGCTGGCGGCGGTGATCGTTGTGCCGGGTTTCGCCATGCTGTACGTCCTTCATCAGCGAGGTCTTCTTCCCGATGAAGGGGTGGAGGATCAACCGGCCGTCGCTCGCACCACTGGGTGACCCGGGCGGGGACGCGATTGGGTATCCGTTCGGTTCGGCACCGCGCCGAGGCTGGTCCTGACCTGGCTGTGGACCGAAGCGGTGCGCACCAAGTCCCGCTCGATGTAGGCGCTCTGCGGGCGCTGAGGGGTTCTGCGCTGCACCTGGACATCTATGCCTGGCTGAGTGAAGTACCGCATGTCGTACCTGCATCGGCCGACGACCGTGCCCTGGCCATAGTTCTGGTCCGGCAGGGTCCTATCGCGTGGAGGTGCGTCGGTTGCCTTGTCCGTTGTGAAAGCCGAGAAGCTGCTGCAGTCCGCCGAAGACGGTGTTTGACTTCGTCGCCGCTCATCACTTCGAAAACCATCCCAGGTGGGACCCGGACGTGCTGGAGATGAACCAGACCTCGCCTGGAACAGTTGGTGTCGGCACAAAGGCCAATATCGTGCGCCGGCAAGGCAACCGCCGGGTGGAGGGAACCGCAACTGTGACGGAGTATGAGCCAGACCAGTTCGCGGCATGGGATGTGCAATTCGGGCCTTTCCTGTTACACCAACGTGTCGAGCTGATGCCGGACCAGGGTGGTGCTGCGACCCGCCTCCGGCTGTCAATCTAGACACGAGCCAAGGGACCAGTCAGACTTATCGTTCCCCTCCTACGCAGCCGCTTCCGAAAGACCATGGAGCAGAGCCTTACGAGGATCGCCTCCATGCTCAAGTAGGTTCCGACAGCCGCAAGCGCATCCTCTTCGGCGGAATGCCCTTCGACGTGGCGATGTTGCCCCAAGCATGAAGAAGATCGGGTTCCTATCGTTCGGCCACTGGACGCCGGCGCAGCACTCGATGGTGCAGACGGCCTCCGACGCACTGTTGCAGTCGATCGAGCTCGCCGAGGCGGCGGAGGAGGTAGGCGCCGACGGGGCGTACTTCCGGGTGCACCACTTCGCCCGCCAGCTTGCATCGCCGTTCCCGCTGCTGGCCGCGGTCGGTGCCAGAACGAGTCGAATCGAGATCGGCACCGCCGTTATCGATATGCGCTATGAGAACCCGCTCTATATGGCCGAGGACGCCGGAGCGGCTGATCTGATTTCCGGCGGCCGGCTTCAGCTCGGCATCAGCCGCGGATCGCCGGAGCAGGTGATCGACGGCTTCCGCTACTTCGGTCATATCCCGGCCGAGGGAACGTCCGACGCCGATATGGCCCGGGAGCACGCAAGAGTGTTTCTCGAGGTCGTCTCCGGGCAGCAGTTTGCGCAGCCGAATCCAAGACCCATGTTCCCGAACCCTCCCGGCCTGTTGGGCATCGAACCTCAATCCCCGGGGTTGACTGACCGGATCTGGTGGGGCGCCGGCACGCGCGCCACCGCGGAGTGGACCGCCGAGCAGGGTCTGAACCTGATGAGCTCGACGCTACTGACCGAGGACACCGGGGTGCCGTTCCACCAACTGCAGGCCGAGCAGATCCAGCGGTTCCGCGACGCGTGGAGGGCCGCCGGCCACGACCGGGAGCCACGAGTTTCGGTGAGCCGAAGCATCTTCCCGATCGTCAGCGACCTCGATCGCCAGCTGTTTTGGCGGGAAACCAATAGCACGGACCAGGTGGGTTGGCTCGATGGTGGCAACGCCCGATTCGGCAAGACATACGCCGGAGAGCCGGACAAACTCGTCGCCGAACTTGCCGAGGACGAGGCGATCGCGGCCGCGGACACCCTGCTGTTGACGGTGCCTAACCAGCTCGGCGTGGACTACAACGCCCACATCCTCGACAGCGTCGTCAGCCACCTCGCCCCCGAGCTCGGCTGGCGCTGACCACGGACCACAACGTGAGCCGCCCGGAGCCTCGTGAGGCGGGATGACTCGGCGCTCGGCTCGCTGAACATCGCGGGACCGCTACGGCGTTGTACGTTGCTGCTGTAACTACGAACCTTCCAATGCCGTCGTCCCAAACGGTGGAGGCGGCATGATCAACTTCCAGCAGCGTAAGCCCGGTCCGTTGCGGCGGCTCGTCCAGAAGGCTGCGGCTGTCGTGCCGATGTCGTTGGTGCCGGCGCGAGCCCTACCTCGAATCGACCGCGCTTTCTTCCGGCTCAGCCGCACGCGCACCACCTTGTCAGCGTGGGTCTCGGGGCTGCCGATCGTAATGTTGACGACAACTGGTGCTCGCACGGGACAGCCCCGCACGCTCCCTGTGCTGGGTCTGCCGGACGGTGATCGTCTTGTTGTGATCGCCTCTAACTATGGTTTACCCGGAAATCCCGGTTGGTATCACAACCTGCGCGCACATCCGCGCGTGGTGGTCACCTGGGAAGGATCTGCAGTCCCGATGCGGGCCCGTGAGTTGAAGGGGCAGGAGCGGCAACGCTATGTCGACCGTGGTCTCGAGAAGTATCCGTGGTGGGAGCAATACCATCGCCGCTCCGCGCCCCGACAAGTCCCGGTGATCATGCTCGAACCTCTGACGGATGCGTAGGCACCGTTCACATCGTGCCGAGAAGGCGAGGAGGTTAGACCCGCAGTCGGGCGAGCCATCGGCCGCTAGAGGTTCCGGCCCGGCATAGGGCTCCGCTCGCCTCAGCTCGTGCGGAGTTGTTGTCAGTGCCACTCCGCGGTGACGCGGGTGTGCGCAAGGCCGAGCTGGGTTGAAGGAGTTGCCTACGCTCTCGGTGTGGAGGTGCTCATCGTCGATGGGGCGAACGTCGTGGGCAGTCGCCCCGACGGTTGGTGGCGTGATCGACCCGGGGCTGCCCGTCGATTGCAAGAAGGGATGGCGACCGCTGCGCTGCCTCATGAGGAGGTCGTCTTAATCCTGGAGGGTGCCGCTAAGCGCGGCAACCCGGCCGGGCAAGACGGTCGCTTGCGTACCGTTCACGCCGCGGGGTCCGGCGATGAGACGATCGTGGAGACCGTGAAAGCGCAGGTCGATGTCGGTGACGGACGTGGCGTCACCGTCGTCACGGCGGACCGGGTGCTACGGGACCGCGTCGAGGCAGCCGGCGCCAGGAGCGTGGGCCCGTCGTGGCTTCTTGATCAACTTGACTCGGCAACGTGATGGCGAGGGGCGAGGCCCCGATTACGCAGCACCAAGCGGTAGTACGCCTGGTCAAACGCGCTAGTCGCCAGATCAGCTAAGATGTAACGCAGACTTCTTAGTCCGGTGGTCCAGAGACGGGCCGCGCAGGCTGGCGACAGTGGTCCCGGGCCTGACTTATCGATACCACATGCGCGGCTTCATTAAGCTGCAGAAGGTTTCTGATTGTGTTCGTCGACATTCTCGGCTGGATTGGCGCCGTAACGGGCGCCTTGGTCGCCCTGCCGCAGCTCGTCCGCATCCTGCGAACCGGCGCAATTGCAGGTATCTCGCCACTCACCTGGCAACTGCTGATCGGGGTCAATCTGGCCTGGATGACACACGGCTTGCTCACCCACCACCCGAACATTGTGGTGTCGAACACGGTTTATGGACTGTGTACGTCAACGATCTTGATCTTGCTCCGACGTCACCGGGGCATTCACCGCTGGCAGCTTTTCGGTCCTGGGATCCTCCTCGGAGCGCTGATGGTGGCGGTGGACGTGTTCTTTGGACCGGTTGCCTTCGCTGTGATCGCCTTCATACCGGCCGCACTGTCACAGCTGGCCCAGCTGCGTTCGTTAGCCGTATCGAGGAGCATTCACGGGGTCTCGTTGTGGTGGCTTGCCTATTGCGTTGTGAATCAGGTCATCTGGCTCACCTGGTCGATGTTCGCCCACGAAATCTCGGTGATGATCGTGGCTACCGGCCTGGGAACCCTCATGACTCTGAATCTGATTCTGGCAATCCTGCGTCGGCTGAACTTCGTTCGGCCCGGACTGTCATTCTCCGATGGTCCGGCAGCTTGGATAGGGAAAGATCGTCGGCATCCGAAAGACCGTCAAGATGCACCGGCAGCGGGCCCAGCTTCAACGCCACTAGCCCGGACATCTGAGAGCACATCCAGCCGCTGATCTCTGGCACGCGAGAAGCACGCACTTGACGACCTGACGGAACGCACGCCATTCATCCTGCTAGCCTCCCAGCGCATACCCAGCGCTAGTCGAGCATCTTGATTCGAGAATCTCGTGGCTCGCCGACGGACCTGGCCAGCTCTAACCGCAAGACGATGGACGGGAGTTTCTCTAAATGCGAGTCGTCGTGACAGGAGGAACGGGGCGTGCCGGGCGGTGGGTTATTCGTCACCTGGCGGAGGTCGGCCACGATATCGTGAACTTCGACCTCGTCAGCCGACCAGAACTGGAGCTGCCAGGCGAGTTCTGCAGGGTGGAACTGGCGGACGCGGGCAAGGTCTACGATGCGCTGTTCCAGTTCCGACCCGAAGGCATCTGTCATCTGGCGGCGAACCCCGCCCCCAGCGGCCAGGCGCAGATCGACGTCTTCGACAACAACGTG
>DATFQP010000162.1:0-8277 GCA_035264145.1 Propionibacteriaceae bacterium | reverse complement strand
GCTGGCCGGTGAGGCGATGCTCGGCATCGCGTCGGAGCGCTACCGCTCGGTGGCTGGTGACTCCGATGCCGTCACGTTGGACGAGCTAACCGGCGATGACTTCAGCTCGGTCTCGGAGGAGAAGCCCAAGACCGCATGGCTGAGCCCAGCCGTTCTCGCGGTGGCCGCTACGGTGGTGGCCAGCGTCGTGGCCAGCCGCAGCCTGTTCGGAACTGGCCCACTCGTCGGTCCTGCACTGCTACCCTCCGCGTCTTCATTGGCCGAGGCCTGGAGGGCAGCGTGGGAGGCCATCCCGGGTGCCCCTGGTCAGGTCAGCCCGCCGTGGCTTGCCCTGGTCGCGCTCGGGTCCACCTTCGTGGCTGGCCAGCCGGAGTGGTTGGTGACGGTACTGATCTGCGGGATCGTGCCGCTGAGTCTGGTCGCGGCGTATTCGGTGACCCGCCGGCTGATCGAAAGCCGCCGGGTACGAGTCTGGGTCGCCGGCATCTACGCGCTGCTACCCGTACTGCTCGGTGGCACCAATCAGGGCCGGCTTTCACTGAGCGTATTGGCGCTAGGCCTGCCGTTGCTCGTCCTGGCGGTGCGGGCTTTGGTCCTGCGCCGGGTGCGTACACCCGAAGCCTGGCGCGGTGGTTGGGGAGCGGGCGTGGTGCTGGTCCTGTTCATCGCGTTCGAGCCATCCATGATCATCTTCAGTGTGCTGGTCGCCGGTCTCGGTGCCGTCACGCTGCGCCGCACACCGCGCAAGGTCGGCCGCATCGCCATCGCGCTCGGGGTGCCACTGGTGGTGCTGGCGCCGTGGTTGCCGACGCTGATTATTATGCCCGGCCGGCTGTTCGTCGGACCTGATTCGGCTCTGGCCGACGCCGTCACCGGGTCCGGCGCCAAGGCTCCAGACGTGTGGCAGCTCTTCATCGGTCAGGGTCTCGGTGTGGGCCTTCCGCCGTTGTGGCTCAGCGCCGTTGTGTTCGGCGTGCTGTGGCTGGTGGCGCTGCTGGGCCTGGCACGCCAACCGCGGCGTCGGACAATTCTGGCGGCCTGGGTCGTTGCTCTGCTCGCGCTGGCCATGGCGGTGGTCTTGTCGCGCTTGGTGGTCAGCGTGCCGCCCACCGGTACCGCGGTCCGGCCGTGGGTGGCCGGCTACGTGCTCATCGCGTTCGCCGCCTTGGCGCTCGCTGGTGGGATCGGACTGGAGGCGCTGGCGTCCGAACTCAGTGCGCGAAGCTTCACCTGGATGCAGCCAGCCAGTGTCCTGGCCTGGGTGGGAGTCGCTGTGGTGACACTGGCCGGCGCAGGCTGGTGGGTATGGGCGGGCGCCCGGGGTCCGATAGACCGGGTGCATCTCGACGCAATCCCGCCGTACGTGCTGAATGCGACAGCGTCCGACGCGCAAACCCGCGTTCTTGCGATTGACCTTTCGGCGGGCCAAGCACGATATTCGGTGGTCGCCGATGATCAGGTCCGGCTCGGCGACGCCGATCGTGGCGGCACCTTCGGTGGCTCGCTGGCCGCCCGTCAGCAGACCGAGGATCTGGTGACTCGGCTGGTGGCCGGAACGGCGGACGCGGACCTCGCCCCACAGCTCGCTGACCTGGGCATTGGCTACGTCTGGGTGGCCGGAGCGAATGAGGAGGCCCAGGCACGGATCGACAACACCCCAGGGCTGGGCGCCGCCAGCGGAAACGAACGCAGCATCATCTGGCAACTCGAGCCGGCGGTGACCCGCGCCGCGGTCGTCGATTCGACTGGTCGTAGTCCTGTGACGTCGGGCACGGTTCCGGCTGGAGAGCCAGGCCGCCAGCTCCGGATTGGGGAGGCGGTCGACCCGCGGTGGCAGGCGACCCTCGGCGACGAGCGCCTGACCGGCCAGGCGGCAGGGTGGCAGCAGGCGTTCGGGCTGCCGGTCACCGCTGGAACTGTCAACTGGACACTGCGAGCGCCGTGGCGGTGGCTGCTGGTGGGACAACTCGTCGCGCTGCTGGTTGCGGCCGTGCTGGCCGCACCGGCTATCAGGCGTCCTGATGTTCGCGACCCGACCAAGGCGGCGCGCCGGGCAGCCATCGGTACGGAAGTCTCGGAATGAGCGACCGTGATCTCACCGTCCGGCTGGGGCGCCGGACACTCGGGCGTCGTGCTGTGAGCCTGCTTGGAGTGACCGCTGCGCTGGTCTTGATTGCCGGAGGAGGTTCGCTACTGGGCGCGGAATCGGCTACGACGTCTGTCAACCGGATCGCTCTGCCGGGCCGGACGACGAACGTCTGTACCGTTTCCAAAGACAAGAACAGCCGGAGCACCGTGGCGGCGGTCGGGGTCCGGCGGGAGCCGGCCCGTCCGGGCCAGTTGCGGGTTGAGCCGCTGTCCGGCGGCGAGGGCGAGCTGGAGATCACAGACCAGGGCAAGGGCAAGACGTTGGCCCAACCCGAGGGCTCGGTCCTCGTCTCGGCCGTGGGGGTGATGGCCACGGGCGCCAGCGCCGCTGTGCTGGAAACAGCCACCACTGGCGAGCAGGCCGGTCTGATGGCCGCACCATGCTCTCCACCGGCCACCTTGCAATGGTTTCCCGGCATCGGGTCGAGTGGCACCAACAAGACTGAGCTGATCTTGACCAACCCGGATGACTCTCAGGCGGTGGTCGACCTGCGATTCTTCGGTCGCGATGGTCGGGTCCCCGTGCCCGGCAGTCCCAACATCGCCGTAGCCGGCCGAAGTACAAGGACCATCTCGATCGGCACGCTGGTGCAAACCGAGGGGCCACTGTCGGTTGCCGTTCGGACCAGTTCTGGCCGAATCGCCGCCGTTGCCCGCGTGTTGCAGCGTTTCAAGCAGGCGCCTGCCGGGGCTGACTGGCAGGTGGGCGCCGCTGCTCCGGCGACCTCGGTCGTGATTCCTGCCATACCGGATGGAGACGGTGTCCGTCGCCTCACAGTCACCAACCCCGGCACAGTTCGAGCAACCGTCACGATCTCGGCACTTGGCGTCCAGGGGGCGTTCGCCCCGGCCGGTGCGGAAACCGTCGACGTGGAACCGGAGAGTACGGCGGAAGTGGACCTCGGCCCCGGGTTGGCCGGCGAGCCGGGCGCCATAAAGCTGACGAGCGACCTGCCGGTTACTGGCGCTGTCCTCTTCACCGCGCGGCGGGAATCGGCTCAGGGCGACGTAGCGCTCCAGCCGGCGGCGATACCGCTGGTCCGAGATGGCGTCAGCGCCATAGCGACCGCGAACGGCACAGACAGCGATCTGATTTTGACGAATGGAACCGAGGCGGACACGCCGGTCACCTTCGAAGTGTTCAGCTATGCCGGCGTCAGCCTGAGAACCGACGACGTCCTCCTGGCGGCGAACACGACGGCAACCCGGCGGCTGACCTCTCCCGCGCCGTCGTACGTTGTGGTTCGGGTGCCACATGGTTCGGCCATCTACGGGGGCGTTCGACTCGAGCAGCCTGAGGGCCATATCTCAGGATTGGCAACCATCCCGTTGACCTCACCTGATGTGGCCAGTCGGGCTCCGGTACCTGTGGCCAATCCTGCCGTCGGCCGCTGATTTGGACGCTCCGGGAACGGGCCGCACAGCCCTTCGCTGCTCGTTCCTTCGCAGCTCAATCCTCCTCGCTGAGGCCCTCGGGGTCGATCTCCTCGACACTGCGCCCAGTCAGGGCGGACAGTTGCTCGACAATCGTCCGGTACACAAGGATGCGAAGCCCGCGGCGGCTGGCGGCTCGGTGCTCCAGTGGGCGCCGGAATACCACAACGCGCGCGGGTCGGTCCGAATTTGCCTCCACTGCGGCAGCGAGCGGCACCCGCGACCCGGTCCAGGCCGATTCGAGCAAGGGCACATCCTCGATGCCCACGGCGACGCCGGCCAGGGCGTCGGGGCACTGACGGCTGATCCGGTCCACGGCCGCTTGCACAGCGTCGGCGAAGAACTCCGACTTGCCGGCCCGCGCTGGCGGTGACGCTGCTCTGGGGTTCATCGGGCCGGCGAGCGCAAGCGGTCCGCGTAGCCCGCGGCCGTGCCGGTCCCGCCCACGTGCTGGCATGCCGCCACCCTAGCGTCGGGTGAGCTGGACCCGGCCCGCCACTTTGCGGCGGTTGACACGCGCTCCAGCTACCACGTTTACGGACGAGCGGCCGATACCCTCACGCACATGAGGACGCGGCGGTGTTCGCGAGCCGGCTGCTCCGGCCCGGCCGTCGCCACCTTGACCTACGTCTACTCCGACTCCACCGCGGTGCTCGGGCCCTTGGCCACCCAGGCCGAGCCGCACTGTTACGACTTGTGCGCGTCTCATGCGCGGGCGCTCTCGGCGCCGCGCGGCTGGGAAATGATCCGGTTACTCATCGACGAGGATCCCAAGCCGAGCACCGACGACCTGCTTGCCCTGGCCGACGCTGTCCGGGAAGTGGGCCTGTCTTACGACGGGAGCTCTGCGGAGGATCGCCGACCCCGACCTGCCGGGATCGTTGAACTGGGCCGCCGTGGGCATCTGACGGTACTTGCCGATCCGGGGACCTAGACCACCGCTAGGATTCCGGCGATGATCACGCGCGGAATCTTCAAGGCCAACGACATCCGTGGTGTGACCGAGGGTGCAACGCCGGAATGGGATGAGAAGGGCGCTCACGCCATTGGCGCCGCGCTGGTGGATGTCCTCGATCTCACGTCGGCGGAAGGGTCGTTGGTGGTGGGGCGGGACATGCGGTTGAGCAGTCCCCGGATGACTGCGGCGTTCATTGACGGCGTCCTCAGCCGCGGAGCTGACGTGGTCGATATCGGGCTGGCCAGCACCG
Source organism: Propionibacteriaceae bacterium (assembly GCA_035264145.1). Taxonomy (GTDB): domain Bacteria; phylum Actinomycetota; class Actinomycetes; order Propionibacteriales; family Propionibacteriaceae; genus Microlunatus. The sequence goes on along the minus strand of DATFQP010000162.1, from coordinate 3,487 downwards.
ACGAGTTGTGGTTCGGCTCGGGACGGCTCGACCTACCCGGCGCCATGTTCACGGCAAGCCATAACCCGGGCGACTACAACGGCATCAAGTTCTGTCTTGCCGGCGCCAAGCCGATCGCCCCCGAACAGCTGGTGGCAATCGCCGATCGGGCGGCTGTCTTGCCGACTCGGGCCATGGACCGGCGAGGGAAGCGAACCGAGCTGGATCTGCTGCCCGCCTACGCCGAGCATCTGCATTCTTTGGTCGACCTGTCGAAGATCCGCCGGCTGACCGTCGTGGTTGACGCTGGGAACGGCATGGCGGGGCACACGCTGCCGGCTGTGCTCGGACCCAGCAATCTGGAGCTGATCGGCCTATACACCGATCCCGACGGGACCTTCCCGAATCATCCACCCAACCCGCTCGAGCCGGATAACCTGATCGATGCCTCCCGCGCTGTTCAGGAGGGCGGCGCGGACCTCGCGCTGGTGTTCGACGGCGACGCTGATCGATGCTTCGTACTCGACGAGCAGGGCGAAGTGGTGAGCCCCTCGGCTATCACCGCGATGATCGCCAGTGCCGAACTGCGGCGCATGCCAGGCGCGACCATCGTCTGCAACAAGATCACGTCCTGGGCGGTGCGGGAGGTCGTGAAGGCCGCCGGCGGCAAGATTGTGATCACTCGGGTTGGTCACACCTTCGTCAAGGCCGCGATGGCTGAGCATGACGCGGTTTTCGGTGGCGAGCACTCGGCGCACTACTACTTCCGGGACTTCTGGGGCGCCGACACCGGGATGCTGGCCGCCATGCATGTCCTGGCGATGGCAGGAGCGACGACCAAGCCGCTGTCCGAGCTGGCGGCCGGCTTCGCTCGCTACGCGGCATCAGGAGAGATCAACTCGCTGGTTGATGATCAACAAGTGGCGATGGACCGGGTCTCCGCCGCCTTTGCCGGTCGGGGTCAGCAGGACCGGATCGACGGGCTCACCGTGGCCGGTGCCGATTGGTGGGTCAACGTCCGGCCGTCCAACACCGAACCGCTGCTGCGCCTGAACGTTGAGGCACCGACCGAGGACGTCATGGCGGCGCTTCGCGACGAGACGTTAGGTTTGATCCGCGCGTAGCGATCGCCGCGGTGCGTCGAAGGAGGAACGTGATGGCCGTCGAATTGGCCGCGGAGCTCTTGGAAATTCTGGCCTGTCCCAACTGCCACGGTGCGCTCGCCGTTGATCATGATCGCGACGAACTCGTCTGCCTGGCCACCGAGTGTGGGTTGGCGTATCCGGTGCGGGAGGGTATTCCGGTGCTGTTGATCGACGAAGCGCGCCGCCCCGAGGGCAAGTGAGTGCCGCCTGACAGATGACCGTCTTCGATGACTCGTCGCTGGAGAACCCGGACGCCCTCGCGTCGGCCGATCCCATCCTGCGTCGGCTTGCCGAGGCCGGCTCGCGGGTGCGCCGGGAAACCGCCGACGCAATCGAGCCGATCGCCCAACTGCGCGACCTGCCCCAACCTCGGGCGGTGATCGCCACCGGCTCGGAGGCTCGATTCATTCGGGCAATGCTCGAGCCGGTGTGTCCGGTGCCGTTCGTCGCTTGGCCGGCTCACGGTCTGCCGGGCTGGGTGGGCGCGTTGGACGTGGTTGTCGTCATGGCGAGTGACCATGCCACCCCAGGACTGATTGCCACCGTTCACGAGGCCGTACGGCGCGGTGCCCAATTGATCATCGCCTGCCCCGAGGCGTCCCTGATCGCTGAGCATGCTGCGTCCCGTTCGACGACGCTGCTGCCCACCACCACGGCCGATCCGCTGGCGGCGGCCATCGTCATGCTGGCGGGACTGAATGAGATGAAGCTCGGCCCCGAGGTCAGGCCGCACCTCGTCGCCGACGCGATGGATCTGGTGGCCGAGGACTGTTCGCCGTTCGCCGACGTGGCCGAGAACCCGGCGAAAGACCTGGCGTTGGGGCTGGCGGACGCACAGCCGCTGGTGTGGGGCGGGTCGGTACTGGCGGCCCGAGCGAGTCGTCGGCTGGCCGAGGCGCTGCGAGCCGCCAGCGGTCGCGCCGCCCTGGCCGCCGACGCCGACGAGCTCTTGCCGATCATGGAAACCACAGGACCCCGGGACCCATTCGAGGATCCGTTCGAGGACGGGATCTCTGCCGATCGCCGACCCACACTGCTGATCTTGGATGACGGGAACAACGAGTCCATCATCCGCAGCGACCATGCGCGGCTCCTGGCTGTGGCCGAGCGGAACGACGTACGCGTCTGCACGATCGCTCACGAGACCGGATCGGACGTCGAGCGCTATGCAACGCTGCTGCAGACGGGCATGTTCGCCGCGGTCTACCTGGCGGTCGGCCTGGGGCGAAGCCTGGAGCGGTGAGCCGCCATTCGGGTGACGCGTCACCGCGGCTGCCGCACGGATACACCAACGCAACCTTCACCGAGCGCTCTGCGTCCTCCGGTGAACCGACCGTCGTAAAGCGGTATCTCGGACCGGACCAGGACGAGCGCCAGGGCCGTGAAGTCTGGGCGCTCCAGGCGTTGGCGGGCCGGTTTCCGGTGCCACCGCTGCTCGAGCACGACACCGGCCGAATCGTGACCGGATATCTGGCCGGCGTACCGGGTCAGGAACTGCTCGAACGAATGCCGGTGCCGGTCCTCCATGAGGCCGGACGGGCGGCGCGGAGGCTGCACGGGACAGACCTCGGCGAGTCCCTCGGCCAGCCGGGGGAGGGTTCGGTGCTTGTGCATGGCGACTTCGGCCCGCAGAACATGTTGTTCGACGCCAGCGGCCACTTAGCTGCGCTCGTGGACTGGGAGTTTGCGCACGTCGGGGATCCGATCGAAGATCTCGCTTGGGCCGAGTGGATCGTGCGTACCCACCACCCGCACCTGGATGACGCGCTGGGTGCGCTGTTCGACGGATACGGGAGCCAACCGTCGTGGGCTCAGCGACACTCGGCGATGCTGGCCCAGTGCGCCCAGCTGCTGGCTTTTGCGCAGCGCTGGTCAAGCGAAGCTGCCGTCGTCTGGCAACGACGGATCGAAGCCACGGAGGCCTTCAGTGGATAGCGCCCTGGCGGCCCCGGTCTGGCAGGATTGCCCCCGTGAGCGCAGAGGGTGGAACCAATGCCGTCGTCGCAGCGCTGGCGGCCAATATCTTCATTGCGCTGACCAAGTTCGCTGCATGGGCGCTCACCGGCGCCTCCTCGATGCTGGCCGAAGCCATTCACTCCGTCGCCGACTCGGGAAATCAGGTGCTGCTGCTGGTCGGGGGCCGGCGCGCTCAACGGGAAGCCACGCCTGAACATCCCTTCGGTTACGGCCGCGAGCGCTATGTCTTCGCCTTCATCGTCTCTGTGGTGTTGTTCAGCGTCGGCGGCCTGTTTGCGCTGTACGAGGCGTACCACAAGTACCACGAAGTGCACGCGCACGAGCCGAACCTGCTCCTCGAGGGGCCCTGGTGGTGGGTGCCGCTGGTCGTGCTGAGCGCTGCCATC
>DATFQP010000161.1:0-4018 GCA_035264145.1 Propionibacteriaceae bacterium | reverse complement strand
GCCCACACCGATCGCTGCATCAGCAGCCGCCCACAGGCGCCACTCCCCCACCGTCCAGTGCTGCACTCCAGCCCCTGCGCCGAGATTGGGCGGCCCCGAGTTTTCCGGATAGCTGTTATGGGTCCTGATTACGCCGCGATCTGCCGATTGAGGTGCTCGTCGTGAACCTCTTGCGGGGTTCGGTAGCCGAGTGCCGAGTGGAGACGCTTCGTATTGTAGCGGAACTCGATGTACCGGGTGACGTCTTTCCGCGCATGTTCGCGTGTGGGGTAGACGGTTCGGTGGACTCGCTCAACTTTCAACGAGGCGTTGAAGGACTCGGCGAGCGCATTATCGAAACATGATCCTGTGCGGCCGACCGAACGTCGGACACCGAGCGTGGCGGCGGCCGCGGCGAACGATCGACTTGAGTATTGCCCGGACTCAACCGGTCGACGCAACACCGGCTTGTTGAGCCGAGCGTAGGTGTTCGTCGAGGGCTTCGGCGGGTGTCTTCCAGCCGAGAGTCTTACGGGGTCGGCTGTTGAGTGTCGCGGCGACGGCCTCGATTTCTTCGGGGTTCCAGCGAGACAGGTCGGTGCCTTTGGGGAAGTACTGTCGCAACAGGCCGTTGGTGTTCTCGTTCGTGCCGCGCTGCCAGGGCGAGTGCGGGTCGGCGAAGTAGACGGCGATGCCGGTGTCGACCTTGAACTGCGCGTGAGCGGACAGCTCCTTGCCGCGGTCCCAGGTCAGCGACCGCAGCAGTTCGGCGGGCATCGTGGCCATCGTCGTGGCGAGGGCGTCCTTCATCGCGATGGCCCCGTAGCCGCCCAGAGCGGGCCCGTTCTTGACCGGCGCGATGGTGCCGTAGCCCTCGAGTCGGGGAAGGTGCACGAGCAGTGTGTAGCGGCTGCTGCGCTCGACGACGGTGCCGATCGCGGACCGGTTCAATCCGATGATGAGTCGGGTAGCCCCGGCGCATTGCTGCGCCGGGGCCCCCTAAGAACTGCCCGTGCGGCTTTCACCGCAAGCAGCTCAAGCAAGCCCAGGGACGGTCCGGGACTGCAATGCTGTGCTCCTGCGTCGGCGGGCTTGGTGCTCGCGTTGGCAGGTGGCGTGCGCAAGGCGGGTGGTGTTCTCGCCCGGCGGGCCAGACCTTCCGTGATGGACGAGGTAGTCAGCGACTATCGCCTTCCGGGTGATCTGCAGCCACCAGCGTTCCCATTCGTCGGGCGACTGAGGTGGCTGATCGGCGGAGAGCAGCTCGTCCCCGCAGAGGGGGCAGCGGCCGTTCTGCCTGGCGAGCAGACGCAGCGTGTAGCCATCCAGCGGGGGTTTGATGCGTCGCCGCCGAGCGGCCCAGTACTCGGCCAGGGCGGGGTCGTCCGGAGACGCCCCACCGGTGACCGGGGTGTGCCGGACGATGTCGGTCCAGGAAAACTTGACCAGGTAAGCGCCGCTGGCCGCGTCGCCGAACACCCAGCGGTCGTTCCGGAACTTGTTGAACTTCCCGAAGTAGCGGGCGCAAACCCACGTGTTCGGTTTGTTGGCGTGGCTGTGGGTGGCCCACTTGTAGGTGAGCGTCCACAGGTAGTTGTCCAGGGATTTGAAGGTTCTGGACGACACCACGCCCCGGTAGTAGGCCGCCCACCCCCGAATGATGGGAGTGAGCGCGGCGAGGACCGCCGCCGCATTGGATCCGCGCAGTGCGCGCATCTCGGTGCGGAGCCGTTCCCGGATTCGCTGGATCGCCGCCACAGATGGTTTGATCAGTAGCACCGCGCCGTATCGGCGGACGTTGAACCCCAGGAAATCGAACCCCGTGGAGAGGGGAACGATCGTGGTCTTGTCCTCGTTGAAGACCAGACCTCGGGGTGCCAGCCATTCGGCAAGGCTCGCCTTGACCTGTTCGGCCTGCCGCTGGGAGTGGCAGAGCGCGATCATGTCGTCAGCGTATCTGATCACCACCGGTGAGCCCGCCTTGATGTCGCCGGCATTGCGGCCGACGGTGATATAGCGAACCCCAGCAGCGGACTCCAGTCCGTGCAATGCGACATTGAGGAGTAAAGGGCTAATCACACCTCCTTGTGGAGTTCCCTCCTCGGCCTGGATCTTTCACGGGTATGGCAGGGTGGCCTCCGGTTGACGGGGCCCAAGATTTTTGATCATGGATTTCTGTTCGGTGGGTAGGGGTGGGGACCGACTGTCGCGTCGGTGGCGCCGGGTTCCACGGGCCGGGGTACTGCGCTCCTGGTCGTTGGGGCTGTCGGGACCCGGGTCAGATCGGGATCGGCAGGGTCTTGATGGTCTGCCAGCTTGCGGTGAGGTCGGGGGTCCAGGGCCAGTCGGCGGGTAGGTGCAGCCAGGTCTTGCGTTGTCCGTAGGTGATCCGGCCGGGGACCTCGAAAAGCCGGAACCGCAGGCTCTTGATTGAGGCTTTGCGCAGGTCACCGTCGGGCAGGCCGAGGTGGCGGAACGCGGCGAGCAGGCTGGCGGCCATGGCGACCACGGTGATCCAGGCGACGTTGACCTTCCAGTGTCGCGAGGGCCACCGGTTGAGCCCGATCGCTTTGGCCTGCTTGACGTCGTCCTCGACATGCACGTGGGAGCGGTGTCGGGCGTCGAGCCAGGCGAGCTGCCCGGTGCGGGCGTTGACCGCGATCAGCTGATACCGCCGACCGCGGGCTTTCTCCCGATCACTGGCCCGCTGGGTGTACTTGGGGTGCAGCGGCTCGTCCCGGGCGATGATCCGAAGTCCGGGGGTCTTCTCGGTCCACTCGGACAGGTCCAGCAGGCCGGTGATGTCGGCGACCCAGGTGTCGTCCAGCGGGGCGCCGTCCTGGTCGGTCGCGTTCTGCCACACCGCTTTCGGGGTGGCGTCGATGGCGTCGATCTCCCGGTCGGTGCACGACCAGCCCACCGAGAACTCCCACGACCGGCCTTGCACCCCGCCGCCGGTGGCGATGTGCTCGAGCAGCTTGTGGGAGAACCCGGCCCCGTCCAGGCGGACCAGCACCCGCCGCCGATAGCTGCCGGGGATCGCGGCGATCGCCGCGGTCAGGACGGCGATGTTGTCGGCGGCGTCGTTGCTGGTGGCGTTGCCGGGCCGCGGGTCGATCATCAGCAGGTCGTCGACGTTGTCGCAGGTGGCCAGGTTGGGGACGAACCCGACTCCGCCCTTGTAGGTCGGCTTGGCGTTCTCCTTCTGGTCGCTGGCCACCTGCACCACACTGGCGTCCAGGTCGATCACCGTGATGCCGGTCAGTTCCCGGCCGGCGACGCTCAGCCAGGGGAACCCTTCGGGCCGGGACTTCAGGATCGCCCACCACAGCCGCCGGAACCGGCGGGTCGCCTGGTGGATCCGGGTCACCTGCACCGCGTCGGCCTCGTCCAGGGACCGCCAGACCGTCGGGGTGGACGGGACCGGGCCGATCAGTTTCTCCAGGTGCGCGAGGGCTTGGAAGTCGCTGATCGCCTGGCCTCCGGCCAGCTGAACCAGGCCCAGGTCGACCAGGACCTGGCCGCGGTCGTAGTCCGGGTGATAGTCGGGCCGGCGCATCGCGGCCGAGATCCCGGCGGTCAGGCCGGCCCGTTCGGCCAGCAGCCGCATCGGCAAGAGCCCGGCCAAGGCCACGCACCGCTCGTCGTCGCCGATCATTTCCAGCCCGGCAGACCATGAACTACGTTGCACGGAAGAGGTGCACCTGCCTCAGCTCGACGACGATCTTCGCAAATCGCATCGTGCCTGGTCAGGTGCACCTCCCTCGGCATCTGCGTCCATTATGCCCCGGCGTGTCGCCCGCTCACCTCAACCCCGGTGAAAGACGGAGGTTGAGCCGAGCCCCGTGCAGTGGCAGAACGGGCCAGCCAAGACGGGCGTACCGGAGCGCGGCCGCTAGCAGCTCTGTCGAGGTGATCGTCTCGTCGGTCATGCCGCGTTCCGCCTCGAGAACTTGGCTTCGAGCCGAGGACGCTGTACCGCAGCGAGGCGGTCGAGCTCACGCTCGCCCTCAGCGCGCTCGGAGTCGCCCTCGAGCTC
>DATFQP010000160.1:0-5684 GCA_035264145.1 Propionibacteriaceae bacterium | reverse complement strand
GGCCGAGCAGCGCGTGCTGGATTATGTTCGCCATTTCGTTCCAGAGCCACGGAAGGCGCCCCTCGCGGGCAACACCGTCCATACCGATCGCGCGTTCCTTGCCCGGGACATGGCCGAGTTCGAGAGCTACGTGCACTATCGAAACGTCGACGTGTCCAGCATCAAGGAACTTGTCCGGCGCTGGTATCCGCGCGTCTACTACCAGTCGCCCGCGAAGTCTGGCAACCACCGCGCACTGGCGGATATCCAGGAATCGATCGAAGAGTTGAGGTACTACCGGGAGACCGTCTTCGTCGAGTTGCCCGGCCCCGACAGCGCAACGGCCAAGGAGATCGCGGCCCGCCACCAGGGCGCCGTGACTCTGCGAGTGCCGGATTGAGCCGGTACACTTCACGCTGCGCCACAGCCGTAAGGCCGCGTTGCGCATGGTGGGTGTAGCTCAGCTGGTAGAGCCCCTGGTTGTGGTCCAGGATGTCGCGGGTTCGAGTCCCGTCACTCACCCCAGTCTTCCGGCGGTGGGCCAATGATTGAAGCGCGTGCCCCTGATTACGCAACAATGGACGCCATGTCGATGTCGTCGAGGGAGCCTGCCGGCGGCACCGTCATGCGCAAGGAGCCGCGACTGCGGATGCGCCCAGGTGCCCGTTTGCGGCTGTCGGTCGCGACCGCAGCCGGACGGCTGGGGGCGTTCGCTTCCCGCCTCACCGGGCGAGGGTCGGGCGTATCGATCCGCGGTCAAGTCATGCTCTGGCTCGATCGGGATGCGCTGCGCAAATTGCTGACCAACAAGCGCATCGCGATTGTCTCGGGAACCAACGGCAAGACCACTACCACTCACTTTCTGGCGGCGGCCATGCGGACATCGCTCGGTCATTCCGCCGACCGTCTTGTGCACAACGCCGACGGGGCGAACCTTCATGCAGGCATCGCCTCCGCACTGTCCGAACGCCCGAACGCTGACATCGCCATCTTGGAAACCGACGAGCGCGTGGTCGCTGACCTGATCAAGCTGGGTCGCCCCGAGGTCCTTGTTTTGTTGAACTTCAGCCGCGACCAGCTGGACCGCCACCACGAGATCAAGGCGCTCGGCCGCAGCTGGCGGGATGCGCTGGCCGACGCGGGCGCCGATGGCCCGGTGGTGGTGGCGAACGCTGACGAGCCACTAATCGTCTGGGCGGTCCAGACGGCACGACAGGTCGTCTGGGTCGACACCGCGACCACCTGGACGCAGGACGCGTCGCTCTGTCCACAGTGCGGTGCCACTCTGGCCCGTCAACAACCGGCGCAGGCCCCCTTCGCCGACGGATGGCCGAGCGCATCCCGCACCGGCTGGTACTGCACCGGTTGCGATCTTGCTCAGCCGAAGGGCGATTACGTCGTGGAAGACGGCAAGATCATCGACCAGACCGCCCAGCTCTGGCATCCTCGCCTGAATGTTCCGGGAGCATTCAATATCAGCAACGCCGCCTGCGCGCTGGCCGCTGCGGAACTGATGGGCGTCGACCCCGGCACGGCCCTTGTCGGCATGCGCCGGGTGGCGTCCCCGGCCGGCCGGTTCGCGACCGCCACCATCAGCGGCAGCACAGCCCGACTTCTGCTGGCGAAGAACCCTGCCGGCTGGGCGGAAGCGCTGCCACTGGCCCGGACATCGACGGTGATTCTGGCCATCGATTCGGCTGCTGCTGACGGCCGTGACGTGTCGTGGCTGTGGGACGTCGAGTACGAGCAACTGGCTGACCGCACCGTGGTTGCCACCGGACCGCGCGCCCAGGATCTCGCGGTCCGCCTCTCCTACGCTGAAGTCGAGCATCGCTGTATTCCTGATCTCGCCGCAGCGCTGGCCGGCCATCCTGAGCCGGTGGACGTGATCGCCACGTACACCCCGTTCCAGCGCCTGCGGAAGATGGGTGGCGTCTGAGAGTGGCTGTTCGGGGTCTGGGTGAGCGCGTCGAGATCGTGCTCGTCTTCCAATCTCTGCTGGGGATTTACGGAGACCGCGGTAACGCTCAGGTGCTGCTGAAGCGACTGAGCTGGCGAGGCTTCGATCCGGTGCTCACCATCGTTGAGCCGGGCGATCCACTTCCCGACAGCGGGAGGATCTACCTTCTTGGTGGCGGCGAGGACGCCGCGCAGGTGTCAGCCGTACGGGCGCTGCAAGCCGACGGCGGGCTGCACCGGGCGGTTGACCGCGGGGCAGCTGTCTTCGCTGTGTGCGCCGGCTACCAGATCATCGGGAAGTCGTTCACTGTTGGTGCCGACGACCAGGTGATCCAGGGTCTTGGCCTGCTCGACGTGACCACCACGCGCGGGCCGGTCCGTGCGGTCGGTGAGATCCTCAGCCGTTGGCAGGAGCGCGACGGTGACGAGCAGTGGCTGACCGGGTTCGAGAATCACGGGGGATATACCCGTCTCGGGCCACAGGGCCGGCCGCTGGCAAGCGTCGAATTCGGGATCGGGAACTGTGGCGACGGCACGGAGGGAGCCGTCGCGGGCACGGTGATCGGCACCTATCCGCATGGCCCGGTGCTGGCACGCAACCCGGCCCTTGCTGACCATGTTCTGGAGCTGGCACTAGACCGCAAGCTTGCACCGCTGATTCGTCCGGAGATCGACGAACTCCGCCGGCAGCGGATGCTTGCCGTGCGCAAGCTGGCCCGCTGATCGGCCAGCCAGCACTTCGTCACCGCGGGTCCAGGTCGGTCGGACAGCTGCTGACCCGGCGTAGGTTCGTCGGGCTGCCGGGATAGGTTCTGAGCCATGCAGACACGTTCCCTCGGGTCCTTCACCGTCTCGGCCATTGGCCTGGGCGCCATGCCGATGTCGTCGAACAACGACAACGAGATCCCCGAGGAATCCCAGTCAATCGCGACCATCCATGCGGCGCTCGATGCCGGGATCACCCTGATCGACACTGCCGACATCTACGCACCGTCGTGGGACACCATGGGTCACAACGAGGAGCTGGTGGCCAAGGCGCTGAAGAAATACGGCGGAGGCACTGATGACATCGTGGTTGCGACGAAGGGCGGCATCACCCGGAGCGAAGGTGACAAGTTCGGACGTGACGGGTCCCTGCCCTACCTCCGATCCGCGGTCGAGAACTCGCTTCGCCGCCTGGGCGTAGACGTGATTGATCTCTACCAATGGCACCGGCCGGATCGCGGGCAGGTCTATGGCGAGGTGATCGGTCACTTCAAGACACTCCAGGACGAAGGCAAGATCAAGACGATCGGGATCTCCAACGCGAACGTCGAGGAGATCGAGGTGGCGATCCAGGTCCTCGGTGAAGGCGGCCTGGCGAGCGTGCAGAATGAGTTTTCGCCCCGGTTCCGGAGCAGCCAGGTGGAGCTGGAGTACTGCGGTGAGCGGGGCATCGCCTTTCTGCCATGGAGTCCGCTGGGCGGCACCGGCGGCGGGGGCCGGGATGTCGGCGAGCGCTTCCCGGTATTCAGCGAGATCGCGCGGGGCCACGGCGTCAGTCCGCAACAAGTGGTGTTGGCCTGGGAGCTGTCGCTCGGGCCTCACGTGATCCCCATCCCTGGAGCACGCCGACCCGAATCGATCACGGACTCCGCCAAAGCGGCGGGTCTGGTCTTGTCGGATGCGGAGCTTGCGCGTTGCGGGGCCAGCGGCGGGAGCGGATGACCGATGACGCCGATGTGATCATCATCGGCGGCGGCCACAACGGCTTGGTTGCCGCGGCCTACCTCGCGAGGGCGGGCCGCAGAGTGTTCGTTGTCGAGGCGCGCCAGCAGCTCGGCGGTGCCGTGGTGGGCGAGCAGATCTTCCCCGGTATGGCGGTCAGGCTGTCCCGGTTTTCGTACCTGGTCTCGTTGTTCCCGGATGTGATCATCGCTGATCTTGATCTTGACTTGGAACTGCGGTCGCGTCGCGTCGCGTCCTATACCCCGGTCCGAGACGGCGGACTGTTGGTGGAGCGCGACGCCGGCCCGCTGACCCGTACGTCCTTCGCTCGCCTCACCGGCAGCGACGCGGAGTACACCCGCTGGCAGCAACTGACCTTGAGGTTGCAGAGCATCGCGTCAGTGGTGGCGCCGACCCTGACCCATCAACTGCCTAGAGCGGCCGAAATGCGAGAAAAGCTGACGCCGGGCCTCTGGACGGCGCTAATCGAGCGGCCAATTGGCGAACTGCTGGAGGATGCCCTGACCGACGACACCGTACGTGGCGTAGTCGCGACCGACGCCGTTATCGGAACGTTCGCTTCGCTGGCCGATCCGAGTCGGCGGCAGAACCGGTGCTTCCTGTACCACGTCATCGGTAACGGCAACGGCGAGTGGAGGGTGCCCGTCGGTGGCATGGGACGTGTTGCGTCCCAACTCAGCAACGTGGCACGACGAGCTGGAGCCGCTTTGAGGACAGACACTCGGGTCGCTCACATCCGACCGGACGACTGCGGTGGAGGGACAGCTGTGCTCGCGGACGGAAGCCGGCACCGGGCACCGTACATCTTGGCCAATTGCGCGCCGAGCGTCCTGCATTCGCTGCTGGGAAATCGCAGCGCAACGCCGGAGGGCTCCCAAATCAAGATCAATCTGCTTGTCCGGCGGCTACCCCGGTTCCGTTCGGGCATCGACCCGACCATCGGTTTCGGCGGCACGCTGCACCTGGGACAGGGATACCGGCGACTACAGCAAGCCTTCGAGGAGGCAGCCTCGGGCCGGATACCCGACCCGCTGCCTTGCGAGGTGTACTGCCACACTCTGACGGACCCATCGATCTTGAGCGCCGAGCTGCGGAATGCCGGATACCACACCCTGACATTGTTTGGTCTGCATACCCCCGCGCGGCTTTTCGTCCTTGACCCGTCCGGCGCCCGCGAACAAGCCAAGCGAGCGGCATTGCGTGCCTTGCAAGCGGTTTTGGCTGAGCCGTTGGAAAATTGCCTGGCTGTTGACAAGAACGGGGTTCCTTGCGTGGAGGTGATGTCACCACTCGACATGGAGGCTGAGCTCGGGATGCCCGGCGGGCACATCTTCCACGGCGACCTGAGTTGGCCGTGGCTGGCCGACGACGCGACCGTGTCCAGCGCCGCGGAGCGTTGGGGGGTGTCCACCGACTATCCGGGATTCTTGCTCTGCGGTTCCGGAGCCGTCCGAGGTGGTGCAGTCAGCGGTCTGGGTGGCCACAATGCGGCGATGGCCGTCCTGGCGGCGGACTGAGCTTCCTGGTTCGATCCGTCGCTTGGACGCGGCATGCGCATCGTCCGCCGTTGGATTTGCCGGCCGTCCGATGGTCCGGCTCTGGCGTCGACGACATCTAGGTTGCCAACCAAGGTTCTTCGTTTTCCACCGCTGTGCGGCTTTGCTAATGTTGCTCGTCGCGCGCGCCGCTAGCTCAATTGGCAGAGCAGCTGACTCTTAATCAGCGGGTTGGGGGTTCGATTCCCTCGCGGCGCACAATCCCTTCTGTGTAAGGGAAAACCCGGGCAACGCGCCCGGGGAGCGGTTCGCATGCCGGTCATACAGCGGATAATCTGCTCCTGTGACCGAGGCGAATCAGGCCCTTTTGCGCTCGTTTTCGCGCTCTCTGCGCAACTCGAATCGCTCTCAGCGCACCATCCAGAGCTATTTGGAGACGGCCGAGCAACTGGCCCTGACTCATCTCGGCGTCAACTTCGAGGACATGACCCGCGACCACGTCGAGGCGTACATGGGTCGGTA
>DATFQP010000159.1:0-10081 GCA_035264145.1 Propionibacteriaceae bacterium | reverse complement strand
CCCGATCGCTGGCAGGAGTCGGCCGCTCGACATCAGTCCTGATACTCGTCGCGACGGCGGACCCACAATGCCCCGGCTCCTTCGCCCTCATCGCGACCCTTCGGCACGAGATCCATGTAGTGGTAGGCGACGTTCAACATGTCCAGTCCACGCTCATAAGTGGAGTAGGTGTGGTAGATCTGACCGCCGTCCTTCATGAATACGCTGACGCCGGGTGCCTCAGTCGATCCCAACGGTCGGAGCCGGTAGTTGTAGTCGGCCTCCTGGGTCTCATCGGTAAACGAGACACGATAGTCGAAGTTGAAGTCGCTTCCCAGCGACGACAGCCATGGAAACCCCCAGCCCATCCGTTTCTTGTACGCGGCAAGCTTCGCGTAAGGAGCCCGTGAGATGGCGGCCATCGTGATGTCGCGGTGGTTCAGGTGGATGGTGACGCCGTTGAAGTTGTCCATCCAGAACGAACAGACGAAGCAAGGTGCGTCCGCCGTCCAGGTCGTATGGGCGCCGGCCGTGTCGGGGTTGAACATCGCGTGATAGACGACCAGTTGACCGCGACCTTCGAAGAGGTCGTTGAGTGTCTGACTCCCGTGCTCGCCCTCGAAGGTGTAGTCCTTTTCGACGAGTTCCCAGGGCAGTTCCCGCCGCTCCCGGCTTAGCTGATCGCGCAGCCGAGTGAACTCCTTCTCCTTAGCCAGGTGCTTCTTCCGTGCCTTGAGCCACTCGTCATGCTTGACCACCTTGTGGTTTGCCATCTGATCCCCTCGTCTTGTCGGTTTGTCCTGTGTTCCCCTCCTCATGCTGCGGCGCGGCTACTATCCATTTCAACGTGCGATGGGCACTCGCCTCTTGACAGGTCCCGTTGCCGAGGTGTTGACTCCCCAATCAAGAGACTGACTACGTAGTCAGGACACCGTATGAACGCAGTGCCACCCGCGCTGACAAGCGGAACCTCCGGCACCGTCGTGATGATGGACGTGGCACGTGTGGCGGGCGTGTCGCAGAAGACGGTGTCTCGGGTTCTGAACGGTGCACCTCATGTCCGTGCAGATGTCCGGGAGCGGGTGAATCGTGCGATCAAGGATCTCGGCTATCGTCCTAATGTCGCCGCTCAGGCATTGGCTCGGGAGCGCAGTCACACGATCGGTGTGCTGGCTCTGGGAACGCCTCTGATTGGACCGTCCCGACGGGTCTTCACCCTCGAGCATGAGGCACGTCGGCTGGGATACACCATGGTGCTCACGTCGGTGCCAGACCTCTCTGCACGCAGTGTCGCCAATGGGATCGACGCGTTGCAGAAGCGGGGCGTGGAGGGCTTGGTGGTAGAGGTGCCGACTCATCTGATTGACGTCGACCCCACCCAACTTGCCGGCCTGCCCATAGTGACCAGCGCCGGCTGGATCACCGGTGTATCTGGTCAAGCCGTATTGGACGTCGATCAGGAAGAGGCCTGCCGCGAGCTGACCGGCTACCTCCTCGGGTTGGGACACGAGACGGTCTGGCATGTGGCGGGGCCTCGCGATTGGGACGCCGCGCAGAATCGCCTCAACGGTTGGCGATCGGCGCTCCGCGCCGCCGATCGTCGTGTACCGCGTGTGCACTTCGGTGACTGGTCAGCCGCGTCCGGTTATCAGCAAGGGCGTCGACTCGCCGCCCGTGACGATGTCACCGCAATATTCGCCGCCAACGACCATATGGCGATGGGGATCCTCAGAGCGTTACACGAGGCAGGCCGGACAATTCCGGGCGACATATCGATCGTCGGCTTCGACGATGTTCCCGAAGCCGAATATCAGATGGTGCCGTTGTCCACGGTCGCAGTGGACGCGAAAGGGGCCGCACAACGCATCCTGGCCGAACTCTTACGAATGATCGAAGGGGGCGACCCGCCCGCCGAGGCGATCAAGCTGCCCGGCACAAAGCTCATCATCCGCAGGTCATCGGGGCCTGCGCCGCGGCCCTACCGGTAGTGGATTGATCGCGGCACTCACCTTTATCCCAGTTCGGAGCTCCGAACACGAAATGAAAGGACAACGATGTCTGAGAACGAAATAACCCGACGCAAGTTTCTGATCTCGACTGCCGCAGTCGCCTCAGCGCCCTGGTTCCTCAGCGCATGCGGTTCGGATGAGACTCCTGCTCCCGCTGCCCAGTCCGCTTCGGCGGTGCCTCAGTCCGAGATCGACAACGCGCTCAACACCGAGACGACTTTGACGTTCTGGACCTGGGTCCCCGACATCAAGAACGAAGTGAAGATGTTCACCACGAAGTATCCAAAGATCAAGGTGAACGTCGTCAACGTCGGCCAGGGCGGCCCGCATTATCAGAAACTGCGGACAGCAATCCAATCTGGTCAGGGCGCACCGGACGTCGCCCAAGTCGAGTTCCAGTTTATCAATTCCTTCACACTAGGGGAGGGGGATCTACTCGATCTCACTCCGTACGCGCCGGCGAACTTCAAGGATTCCTACCCGGACTGGGTTTGGTCTCAGGTCAACACCAATGGCGGTCTCTGGGGAATTCCGCAGGACACGGGTCCGATGGGTCTGCTCTACCGCGATGACTTGCTCAAAGCGGCTGGACTCGAGGCGCCGAAGACCTATGACGACTTCGCGGCGGCGGCTGAGACATACCACTCGAAGAATCCGAAGAGCTACTTGGTCAATGTGTCACCAAGCCAACCCGGTCAGTTTGTCGCCTACCTGTGGCAGGCCGGTGTCCGACCATTCACCTTCGACGGTCAGCAGAGCGTCAAGGTCGATCTGGCCAACGCCGAAGCACAGAAGGTGGCCAAGTTCTGGGGTGATCTGGTGACCAACGGCACCGCCTCAAACGACTCCGACTTCAATGACACTTGGTACCAAGGCCTGTCCAACGGAAAGTACGCCACCCTGCCGATAGCGGCCTGGGGCCCGGTATTCCTGCAAGGTACGGCCGGCAAAACATCCGGGAAATGGCGTGCCAACGACTTGCCGCAGTGGGATCCCAGCAAGGTGGTCTCTAGCAACTGGGGCGGCTCCACTGATGCCGTGCTAAAGCTGAGCAAGAACCAGGTCGCGGCGTCGCAGCTTGCGCTGTTCATCAACACCAACAAAGAGTCCGCACTCATGCTGGCGAATGAACAGTTCCTATTCCCGGCGATGAAAGAAATACTGACTGACCCGAGCTTCGTCGATCAGGAATCCAAGTTCTACGGCGGCCAGAAGGTCAACGAGA
Organism: Propionibacteriaceae bacterium; assembly: GCA_035264145.1. Taxonomy (GTDB): domain Bacteria; phylum Actinomycetota; class Actinomycetes; order Propionibacteriales; family Propionibacteriaceae; genus Microlunatus. The sequence goes on along the minus strand of DATFQP010000159.1, from coordinate 6,868 downwards.
AGTTCGCCCAGATCACCGAGACGGTCAGCACGGACTTTCAATGGCTGCCGTTCATGGACTTCGTGTACACGAACTTCAACGAAACGCTAGGGAAGGCATTCGCCAACAAGACCGACGCAGTTGCCGGCCTGCAGGCATGGCAGGACGCCTGTGCCAAGTTCGCCAAAGACCAGGGCTTCACGGTCACCTGACCGCTGGATGGCGCCTTGCACCCACGATGCAGGCGCCATCCAGCCACTGCCTGGAAAGGGGCTTCATGTCCACCCTCGTCAATGCCGCACCCGAAGTCGCCGGCACAGCGCCGCGACGTTCGCGGCTTACGGCAGCCAAGCGCCGGCAGTACGGCGCGGCCTACACACTGGTGTTGCCGTTCTTCATCGTCTTCGTCGCCATGGTCATTGTGCCGCTGGCCTATGCCGGTTATCTCTCGTTCTATAGAAAGCGGCTGATCGGCGGCACCAGCTTCGCCGGTGCCGAAAACTACATCAAGGCGCTGACGGATCCGCTCTTCCTGAGCGGGGTTGGCCGGATGGCGATCTTCCTGGTCGTCCAGGTGCCGTTCATGATCGCGTTTGCGTTGTTCTTCGCCCTCGCTCTCGACAGCGGGATGATGAGGCTAGCGAGGTTCAGCCGGTTAGCGATCTTCGTGCCGTATGCAGTTCCGGGGGTCGTTGCCACCCTGATGTGGGGGTATCTCTATGGGCCCGACTTCGGGCCTTTCGCCCAGATCAGCAGGGCACTCGGATCCGGACCGCCGCCGTTCCTCACCCAGACCGGCATGCTGTTCTCGATCATGAACATCGTGAACTGGGCATTCATCGGCTACAACATGATCATCATCTACGCGGCCCTTCGGTCGCTCCCCAGCGAACTGTATGAGGCGGCGCGCGTCGACGGGGCCTCGGAGTTCCGGATCGCATGGTCGATCAAGATCCCCGCGGTCCGACCGGCGCTGCTGCTGACGGTCATCTTCTCGGTCATCGGCACGTTCCAGCTGTTCACCGAGCCAAGGCTGATGGCCACCTTGGCACCTAACGTGATCGGCACGGCCTGGTCGCCCAACCTCTATGCCTACAACGTCGCGTTCGTCAATCAGGACGCCAACTACGCCGCCGCCTTGGCATTCCTGCTCGGCATCGTCATCATGATCGTTTCCTACGTGGTCCAACTCTCCAATCAACGGAAGGAGGGCCGTCCATGACCACCGCGGGCCCTGTCACTGCGAGCACTGCACAACCGAACCTGGATGAACCGGCCGCGCCGGGAAGGAATCCGGCACGCCAACCGACCAGCTGGTTGCTGACCGTTTTTGTGCTGATCTGCGTTGGCTACTTTCTCCTTCCGCTGTTCTGGCTGGTGGTGGCCTCCACCAAGTCCAATGCTGATCTGTTCAGCAGCTTCGGGTTGTGGTTCGCGAACTTCAACCTGTTCGAGAACATCAAGTCAGTGCTGACCTTTCAGGACGGCGTCTTCATCAAATGGACGATCAACTCAGCGATCTACGCCGTCGTGAGTGCTTTTGGTGCCTCGTTCCTCTCCACGGCAGCCGGCTACGGGTTCGCCAAGTACGACTTTCCCGGTAAGGCTGCGCTGTTCGCCATCACCCTTGGCGCGATCATGATCCCGAGCGCTGCACTGACGGTGCCGACATACCTCTTGTTCGCCAGGGCTGGCCTGACCGACACCTACTTTGCGATCATCCTGCCTTCGTTGGCTATTCCGTTCGGCGTGTTCTTGATGCGGGTCTACGCGGCCGACGCCGTCGACAACGCGCTGATCGAGGCCGCCCGGGTCGACGGCGTGGGTGAGTTACGCATCTTCTTCACGGTCGCACTTCGGCTCTTGCTGCCGGGGTCGATCACAGTATTGCTTTTTTCGTTAGTAGCGACATGGAACAACTACTTCATGCCGTTGATCATGCTCAACACGGAAAACAAGTTTCCGCTTACGGTCGGGCTCGCGTTGTGGCAGTCGACGGCCGCCGGTGGATCGGGCTCCCGGGCCCTGTTCTCCACTGTGATCACCGGTTCCCTGCTCTCGATCATCCCCCTGGTGGTGGCGTTCCTCTTCCTCCAGCGCTATTGGCAGTCCGGCCTCGCATCCGGCGGTGTCAAGGCCTAACTGTCTCGAAAGGACATGTCATGATTCCAGCGCGGGAACGCGTGCTCTTCGGCGCGGCGTACTACCACGAATATCAGCCGAGTCCACGGCTGGACACCGACCTGGATCTGATGGCCGCCGCCGGATTCTCAGTGATCAGGGTGGGAGAGTCAGTATGGACCACTTGGGAACCGGAGGAAGGAAACTTCGACCTGGATTGGCTGGCGCCAGTGCTGGACGGCGCCCACCAACGCGACATCGGCGTCATCCTCGGTACACCGACCTACGCCGCGCCACCCTGGCTGGCCCGCCGCTACCCTGAGATCGCCGGTGAACCATCGACCGGCCAGCGGATGCCGTGGGGCAGCCGACAAGAGATCGACTACACCCATCCGGCGTTCAAGTTCTACGCCGAACGGGTCGTTCGCAAGATCGTTTCCCGTTACGCCGGCCACCCTGCCGTCATCGGCTACCAGGTCGACAACGAGCCGGGAATGTTGTTGTTCCACAACAACGGCGTCTTCCAGCGCTTCGTCGATGAACTCCGTCACACGTACCAGACGGTGGACGCACTCAACGAGGCCTGGGGGCTGGTGTACTGGTCCCACAAGCTCAGCACCTGGGCCGATCTGTGGACCCCGGACGGTAACTGGCAGCCGCAGTATGACCTGGCGTGGCGTACGTTCCAGGCGAAACTGACCACCGAGTTCATCGCCTGGCAGGCCGGTATCGCTCGGGAGTACGCCCGTGACGACCAGTTCGTCACCACCTGCATCGCCTACGACCGGCCGACGGTCGACGATGCGAGTCTCACCCACGCGCTCGACGTGACCGCCGGAAATCCCTACTACGCGATGCAGGACGCGCTGACTGTGCCAAACACCGGGATGGTGCGGCAAAGCTGGACGACATCCGGAGCATGGAGTCTTTTTCTGTCCGCGGACCGGATGTTCGCCTCCAAGCAGGCCCCGTTCCTCATCACCGAGACCAACGCCGGCGCGATCGGTGGATCGGCAACCAACTTCCCGGCCTTCGACGGACAGTGGCGGCAGGCGGCATGGGCATTCGTCGCCCGGGGCGCGGAAATGATCGAGTACTGGCATTGGCACACCAACCACTTCGGCGCCGAGACTTACTGGATCGGCATCCTGCCGCACGACCAGCAACCGGGACGCGTGTATGCGGAACTGAGCAGACTTGGTGCCGACTTCGAGAAAGCGAGTTCCCGAGTTGTCGGGCTGCGCCCTGATGCCCGGATCGGAATGGTGTATTCAGCGCGCTCAAAGTGGGGGCTGGCGTTTCAGGCCGCCTTTCCACAGCCGGGCAAGGGACCCATGGTGTGGTCCCCACAAGACACGGATCAGCGGTCCTATCACCGGATCTTCGAGGCCTTCTACCGCGGCACCTTCGACGCAGCGGTGCCGGCGCGACTGATCCATGATGTCCAGCTCGTTGGGCCGGATGGCGACCTGCTGCTCGAGCCGGCTGTCCTCGCCGCGGAATTGCCGGTATTGGTCGCGGCCGGTCTGCTAGTCGCCAACGACGATCTCCTGAGCTGGCTGCGGGACTACGCCGCTGCGGGTGGCCATCTTGTCCTAGGTCCGCGAACCGCGTACGGAGACGACGAGGGCCGGGCACGCACCGATGTGAAACCGGCCCGCCTGGCCGAGGCTGCTGGTGTGCGCTACCAGGAGTTCTCCAACCTCACCGAACCGCTGCCCGTTGTTGCCGAGACCGACGCGATGCTCTTGTCCGAGGGAGCAACAGCGACAGACTGGGTCGATGGTCTGATCAACGACGGCGCGAAAGTGCTCGTCGGCTATGACCATCCACACTTCGGCCGATTCCCGGCCGTGGTGTCGACCGAGCACGGCAATGGTCGAATCACGACGGTCGGCACCGTGCCCAACCCTGCCCTCGCCGCCGACCTGATCCGATGGCTTTCCGCGACCCAAGAGCAGGCTTGGGCTGCGCTTCCGGAGTCAGTGACCGTCCACTCGGCAACCAACGCGGCCGGTGAGCGGATCCATGTCGTCCACAACTGGAGCTGGACTCCCGTACAACTCACGCTGCCGCACGATATGACGAGCATCCTCGCCGAGAATGACGCCCGGACCCGGGATCTGGAACTCGGCCCCTGGGACGTCCAAGTACTCGCCGAGTAACGGTTGGCTTGTGTTGAACTGTTGGGCATGGACTATGCCCAATTTCTCGACTGCCTCGCGGCGGACTTCACCCGCCTCCGGGCGGTGGTGCCGACAGACCTTGGCGCGCCGGTACCGACCTGTCCTGGTTGGACTGTCGCCTACTTGACCTACCACGTCGGCGAGGTCTACCTGCACAAGACCCTCGCGATGCGTGATGGCGCCGAGCCCGAGTCGTGGCCACCGAAGGAGCTCGCCGACGAAGAACCGCTGGCGCTCCTGGACCGGGCGTATGCCGCGTTGCGGGAGGAATTCGCCACCCGCAAGCCGGAGGATTCCGCCGGCACCTGGTACGGCCCGGACCAGACTGTCGGCTTCTGGATTAGGCGGATGGCCCACGAGACGGTGATCCACCGGATCGATGCCGAACTTGGTACACGCCAGCCGGTCGCGCCGATTCGGCCCGAGCTGGCCGTCGACGGAATCGATGAGCTGCTCAAGGTCTTTGTGGCCTACAGCGTCGCCGAATGGAGTGACTACTTCGCCGGCATTCTGGCTCGCTCCCGGGGCTGGACGTACCTGGTGCAGACCGACGGCGCAGCATGGCAGGTCCGCACGGGGCCGGGGCTGTTCACTGTTGAGGACGGCGCAGGCGACAAGCGGATCGACGTATCCGTCAGCGGGCCGCCGGCGGCTGTGTTGCGCTGGGTATGGAACCGGGAGGGTCCCGACGAGCCGAGTGGCGTGACCGTGGAGGGTGCTCCCGAGGCTGTCGAGGAGCTGCGGCGCTGCATCGTCACCGCGACGCAGTGAGGCCATCACCAGAAGCGTTCGCTGACTACCCCACATGTGTGCTATCTGATCGTCGGCGATGATGGCGTGAATCGTCCAGATCAATAGCCCAGGAAATAGGCCCGGAAAGGGATAGCCATGGATCAGCCGACTGCGGAGAAGGCGCTCAAGGAACTCGAGGTGCTGGTCGGTGAGTGGAGCCAGACGGCGACGCCGCCCAGCGGCGAGCCGTGGCCGGGTGAGGCCAAGAGCACCTTCGAATGGCTGGAGGGCGGCCAGCTTCTGCTCGAGCGTTCCACCGTGGAGACGCCCGAGGCGCCCGACGGCGTCTGTGTCTACGGCTGCGACGCGGCCAACGGCAGCTACTACCAGCTCTACACCGACGACCGGAACGTCTGCCGCGTCTACCAGATGAGCATCGGCAACGGCGAGTGGAAACTGTGGCGCGAGGGCGAGCCTTTCAACCAACGTTTCATCGCGACCATCAGCGAGGACGGCAACAAAATCGAGGGTCGCTGGGAGTACGACGAGGGAGACGGCTGGAAGACCGACTTCAATCTGGTCTACAGCAGACTGCGCTAAGCGCCTGGTGTCGTGCGCCGTCGTCGTCCGGCCGGAAGCCGGGGGCAAGTCACCCTCGAGGGGTGACGACGCCATCCTCAGTTGATGATTCACTGCAGACAAAGCGGGGTCAGGCGGTAGGCCTTCGGAGGTGACCGGCAGTGGTGCGAGGCGGACGTTGGGAGAGCCGACGATGACAGTGACGATGGGGAGCCGGACCGCGGTGCCATTGGGCCAATCGAAGGGCGAAGATCGGGAGATGGACGCTGCTGCCGACGAAATGTCGGCACAGGTCGCCTGCCAGTGCCCGAGGCTGGCGTCATGAGCACAACATCACAGCGGGAACAGAAAGAGCAGAGTGCGGCCGCGCCGTCTCCGTTCCCGCCGATCGCGGATTATGCGTTTCTGTCCAACTGCCACACGGGCGCCTTGATCGCGCCCGATGGGGCGATCGGCTGGCTGTGCGTTCCGCGGTTCGACTCGGCCAGTGTGTTCGGCAGCCTGCTGGACCGTGAGGCCGGCTACTTCAGGCTTGGACCGTTCGGGATCAACCATCCGACCGCCCGGGTTTACGAGCCCGGCACGAATGTCTTGTCCACGACGTGGAAGACCCCGACCGGTTGGGTCCTGGTGCGGGACGCGCTGACGATGGGTCCACGTCAAGGTGACGACGTGATCACGCCGCACACCCGCCCGCCGGCCGACGACGACGCCGATCACATGCTGGTCCGCACTGTCCGCTGCCTGGACGGCGCGGTGGAGATCGAGCTGGTCTGCGAACCGGCGTTCGACTATGGCCGGACGCCCGGGGACTGGACACTGGTCGATGGTGATCGGCATACCGCCGACGCGACCGGCGCCGGACAGACTCTCAGGCTACGTACCGATCTGGCTGTCGGTGTGGAGGGCAATCGGGTCCGCGCCCGGCATGTGCTCAGTGCCGGCGAGGAGTGCTACTGCGCCCTGTCGTGGGCTGATGGTCTGACCGCACCGGGTGATGTCAGCGAGGCCAGCCGCCAAATCGATGCCACCACCAGCTTTTGGCGCACCTGGCTGGATCGGGCGCGGATGCCTGACCACCGCTGGCGTGACCCGATCCAACGCTCCGCGCTGGTCATCAAGGGCCTCACCTACCTGCCGACCGGGGCCACGGTTGCCGCCCTCACCACCTCCCTGCCCGAGACTCCGGGCGGGGAACGCAACTGGGACTATCGCTACACCTGGATGCGGGACACCACCTTCACCCTGCAGGCGCTGCATTACCTGAACCT
>DATFQP010000158.1:0-16223 GCA_035264145.1 Propionibacteriaceae bacterium | reverse complement strand
GCCTTTTTGATCTGCTCGGGCGTCGCATCGCGCGAGACACCGAGGATCTGGTAGTAGTCCGAACTCATCGTGTTTCTGTTCATCCTTCAGACAGGAAGCGGCCCACATAGCGCGCTACGGCGCGGACCGAGGCCATCGTCGACGGGTAGTCCATGCGGGTCGGACCGACCACCCCTAGCGTCGCCAGGGTGTCCACTGCACTCCCGTAACCGCTGGCGACCATCGAGGTCGACTGTAGTTCCTTGTAGGGGTTCTCCTGACCGATGCGTACGGTGACGGAATCCGACGTGGTGGCCTCTCCCAGCAGCTTCAGCAAGACCACCTGCTCCTCCAGTGCTTCCAGGACCGGCTTCACGGTTGTCTCGAACTCGGCTCCGTAGCGGGTGAGGTTCGGCATGCCGCCCACCACGATCCGGCCCGATGCCTCACTGCTGAGCATCTCCAACAGCGTGGCGATCGCCGCCTGGCCGATCACCTTGAGCGATGGTGGCAGCGACTCGAGAACCCTGCTGAGCCGAACGCCGGCTTGCGAGGATGAATTCCCCACCGCCGCCGCGTTCAGATGCGCCCGTAGTTCGGCCAGCGTTTCGTCGTCGTGCTCAGGCAGTTCCAGCTGGCGCTGCTCGATCCGACCCGTCGAAGTGATCAAGATCAACAAGATCCGCTGGGTGGAGAGCGAAACGATCTCGACGTGCCGTACCGTCGAGTGACTGAGTGTCGGATACTGCACGATCGCCACCTGCTGGGTCACCTGAGCGAGCAGCTTGACGGTTCGGTGCAACACGTCGTCGAGATCGAGGGCACCCGAGAGGAACGTCTGGATGGCGCGCTGTTCGGCCGGCGACAGCGGCTTCACCGAACCGAGCCGGTCCACGAACAACCGATAACCCTTGTCGGTGGGAATCCGGCCGGCGCTGGTGTGCGGCTGGGTGATGTAGCCCTCTTCCTCCAGAGCTGCCATGTCGTTGCGAACCGTCGCGGGTGAGACACCGAGGTCGTGCCGCTCGACCAGCATCTTGGACCCCACGGGCTCCTGGCTGGAGACGTAGTCGGTGACGATGGCGCGCAGTACCTGAAGTTTGCGCTCGTCCACAGTCGACCCTCCTTGCCTTGCTCAGCCGGGCGATTGGCACTCAAGCGGTGGAAGTGCCAGTCTAACTGGATGAGCCAGCCTGGCTCCCGCGCCGAACCGGGGCCCTGGCGGGAGGTCGCGGGTGGCGTCTATGTCTGCGTCCTTCAGCCGGCATCGGTCAATGTGGGCCTGATCGTCGGATCCGACTTCGCAATGGTGGTGGATACAGGCTCGTCGCCATGGCAAGGGCGTCTTCTTCGCCATGCTGCGAGGGAAGTGACGAATGCAGCTATCCAGGCGGCGGTCGCCACGCACTGGCATTACGACCACTGCTTCGGGTTGGCGGGCTTCACCGATGTGTCGACCTTCGCCCACGAGTCTGTTGCGGCCAGACTGCGGAGCCAAGAGGCAGCGGCGGTGGCCGCCGATCTCGGCGTCGAGGTGTCCGAACTGGCCGTGGCCTCGCGCGAGGTAGCCGTGGCGTCCGCCGTCGACCTGGGTGGTCGGCGCGTCGAGATCGCGCATCTGGGTCGTGGACATACCGACGGTGATCTGGTTGTCGTCGTGCCGGACGCCAACGTACTTTTCGCAGGTGACCTGATCGAGTCGGACAGCGCCCCCTGGTACGGGGACGACAGTTTTCCGCACGAGTGGGCGAGCACCCTCGATTCGGTGATCGGTCTGATGACCGTCGACACGGTCGCGATCCCCGGGCATGGTGGGCCAGTGAACCGCGAGTTCGTCTTCGGGCAACGAGGCCGGGTGGCGGCAGTCTCGGGTGAAATCCGACGTCTCAGCGAGGCGGGAATCCGCGCGCCCGAGGCCCTGCAGGCTGGGTCCTGGCCGTTCCCGGCACCGCACATCACCGATGGGATCGATGCCGGCTATCGCCAGCTCGAGGGCGGTCGCAAGACCCTGCCGCTAATCTGAGGCGCGATCGAGACAAGTCAAGCGCGCGCCGGCTAGCGGCGGAAAGGTGGATGCCGATGACCACCGGAAGTTCGTTGACAGCGGGCCGGCTCATCGGCAAGTCCGCTGTCATTACTGGGGCAGGCCATGGCATCGGGCGTGCTACAGCAAGGCTCTTCGCCGATGAAGGCGCCCGCCTGGTGATCAACGACCTCGACAAGCCTTCGCTGGCCGCGGTAGCGAAAAGCCTGCGATCAGCCGGTGCGGAGATTGTCGAGGTTGTCGGCAACGTCGCCGATCCGGCCGACGCCGAATCCATGATCTCTGCCGCCGTATCCAGCTACGGCGGCATCGACGTCCTGGTCGCCAACGCAGGCATCATTCCCCTCGGCACCATCGTGGAGACCAGTCCTGACGACTGGGATTCCGTGATGGATGTCGATGCTCGCGGGATGTTCTTGACCTGCAAGTACGCGATCACCGAGATGGCCCGGCAAGGAAGTGGCTCGATCGTCTGCTTGTCGTCGATCTCTGGGATGGCTGGGCAACGGGGCCAGGCGGCCTACGGTCCGGCGAAGTTCGTCGCGACCGGTCTGACCCGGCATTTGGCGATCGAGTGGGCTGAGCATGGCATACGCGTGAATGCAGTGGCTCCGGGAACCATCGAGACCGAGGCCGTCCGTCGGGTCGTGGAGACGCCCGACGGCCGTCGCTACGTCGACCTCATTCGCGAGCAACATCCGATGAAACGTCTCGGCCAGCCCGCGGAGGTGGCCCGGGCGATCGTGTTCCTGGCCTCCGATGACGCCAGCTTCATCACCGGGGAGGTGCTTGCCGTCGATGGCGGCTATCTCGCCCAATAACAGGTTCGTGCGCTGCACGCCGCGATCAGCCTGGGGTCACAACGCGACCGCTTCCCCGTACCGCCGGTAGCTGGTTGCTGACCCCAGCCCGACCGCCCGTCCGCCATCGTCGCGCTTAGTGATGTGCTGGCTCTTGGGGCCCTAGAGGCGGCCTCCGAGGATGCGTCGACGTACCGCGCGAGGTATCGGTGTGGGCTTCCAGAGGCTTGCGCCGAAGTCTCTTAGGCACGCTCAGGGCGGGCAGAGGTGGCGAGCCGGTCGCAGCCCTCAGTTACTCGGGCCCCTCGTCAAGCCACGAGGCGTCGTAGACGATCGAAGCCTCGTTGATGAGTCTGATCAGTGTACTGAGCAGGTCGTGGGCGCTGGTCGAGCGAAGCAGCGTGAGCTGGTCGATGGCGTTGAGCGGAGCGATTCCGGCCAGCTGCCACGATGCTTCGATCGGGTCTTCCGACAGCTCGATGGCTGCCGGCCAGACATTCTCCGTGAATTCACTGGCCACGGCCAGGGTGCGGCGTACCAGGCGATCGGTCTGTTGACGCAGCGGTTCCATGGCGTCATCCCAGATCAATTCGGGCAACTCATGGACCTCTGCTTGAGGATGGGGCGCATCGTCCAGCCAGCTGATGACCTCTAGGCGAGCAGCCCCATGCGCCACCAGGTTGACGAACCCCTGGTCCGCGCTGACCTGGAGCATTTCTGCGACTGTGCCGATGCCAAAACGCTGTTCGCCACCCCCGACCTCGTGGCCACGCTCGATCAAGACCACGCCGAACCTGGTGTCGTTGGCCTTGACCAGATCCGACAACATGATCAGATACCGCTCCTCGAAGACTCGGAGTCGCAAGGGCATGTACGGAAACAGCACGCTGCCCAGGGGGAACATCGGCAGCACGGCCATGGGGGAAGACAATCACGCTTGCACAACGAGTCCGCCGTGGGATACCAGAGCATTCCGCTGATTTCGGCGAAGTTCGACTTCACCGAGCGACCGCGGCGTCAAGTGATCCCGCGCTGCTGGCTGGAGTGAGGGTGCAAGACCGATTTGTCTTGAAATCGAGGGAGGCAAGCAAGCGGCACAAGTGAGCGCGATCGCGCGAGCGAAGAACTCAGTCGACCAGACCGACCGCTGCCTTCTGCAGTCAATCGTCGAGCAGGCCGCGAGTGACGGCGTCGGCAAGGAGCCGTCCCTGCCGGGTCAGGATGACCCGATCGGCGTGGCATTGAACCAGGTCGCGGGCGATGAGCTCGGGCAGGCGCGTCCGTTCGCTGGTGCTGAGCAACGCCACGTCGAGTCCCTCTGCCAAGCGCAGCTGCAACAAGACGCGCTCGGTGTGCTGCTGGGTGGCGGACACATGCTCGCCGGCCTGCGAAGGGGTGACACCGGCGGCCAGCCGGCCCGCGTATGTCACCGGGTGCTTCACGTTCCACCACCGCATTCCGCCCACGTGACTGTGCGCCCCTGGACCCACGCCCCACCAGTTGCCACTGCGCCAGTAGGCCAGGTTATGCCGGCAGTGCGCCGCGGTGGACTGGGCCCAGTTGCTCAGCTCGTACCACTGAAAGCCGGCCCCGCTGAGTCGCTCGTCCGCCAGCAGGTACTTGTCAGCGAGCTCGTCATCGTCCGGCGGCGGAAGTTCGCCGCGGCGGATCCTGCTCGCCAGGCGGGTGCCGTCTTCGACGATCAAGGCGTACGCGCTCAGGTGATCCGGATTCGCCGAGATCGCGGCTTCCAGGCTGGCGCGCCAGTCGTCGAGCGATTCTCCGGGGGTCCCGTAGATAAGGTCCAGGCTGATCTGCGTGAAGCCCGCCGCCCTCGCCTCCTGCACCGCCTGCTGCGGCCGGCCGGCCGAGTGGATGCGATCGAGCACCGAGAGGACGTGTGGAACAGCGGACTGCATGCCGAACGAGATCCGGTTGAAACCCTGCTCCACCAGCCGAACCAGTGAAACGGCATCGACCGACTCGGGATTCGATTCGGTGGTGATCTCGGCGTCCGGCACCAGGCAAAAGCGGTCGGCAACGGCCTCCAGAAAGCGTCCGAGCTGCTCGGGCGGCAGCAGGGTCGGCGTCCCGCCGCCGACGAAGACAGTCGAGACCGGCGGAACCCGCGGGCCCAGCGCACGTGCGGCGAGGTCGAGCTCGGCAATGGCGGAACTGATGTAGCCGGCTCTGCTGGCCCCTGGCTGATCTCCCAGCTCCGCAGCGGTGTAGGTATTGAAGTCGCAATAGCCACACCGCGTCGAGCAGAACGGAACGTGGAGGTAGATGCCGAAGCTACCGCGCGCCAAGGCGTTTAGCGCAAACTCCGGTAGCGATCCGTCAACCTGCATCGGATCTCCGGCCGGCAATGCGGAGGGCATTGATCGAGGTTAGCCGTGGGACTGGTGCCTCGAAATCGACCCAGCAAACCGGACCGTCTTGACGGTATGCCGTTCCGGGGACCCGGTCGCCAGGGGTGGCGAGCCCCGGTCACCGCTCAGTGGTCAGGGATGAGCACCACCTTGCCGCGGATGTGACCGCTCTGGTTCTGCTGGTACGCCTCCGCCGCCCGGGAGAGCGGAAATGTCTGGACCTTGATCACGAGCTGGCCGCTTTGCAGCAGCTCGGCGGCCTGGGCCAACGCCTTCTCCGGCTGGCTGTCCGAGCTGCCTCCCGTCACCCGAGCCCCTGCATCATCTGCTTTGAAGTTGGCGATCGAGACAACCTGGGCCGGCTCCGGAGCTATGGCGATGAGATCTTCGATCGGCGTCTTGCCGGCCACGTCGAGTACGGCGTCGATGCGATCGACTGGAACCGCCCGGACCCGGTCGATCAGTCCTGCTCCATACAACACGGGTATGGCGCCGATCTCGCGCAGGTAGTCGTGATTGGACTGGCTGGCCGACGCGATCACCGTGGCGCCGCGGGCAACCGCAAACTGGGTGACGACCGCGCCGACCCCGCCAGCGCCGCCGTCGATGAACAGCGTGCTGCCGTTGTCGACTCCGAGCAGTCGCAGCGTCCGCTCGGCGGCCTCGGCCGCCACGCCAGCCGCCCCGGCCACACTCCAGTCGACCGAGGCCGGTTTGAGCGCCCAGGAGTCGAGCACGGCAAATTCGGCTTGCGTCTTTGATCCACAACCGAAGACATCGTCGCCGACCGCTACACCAGACACCCCGTCACCAATTTCGTCGACCACGCCTGCGGCATCGAAGCCGAGATAACCGGTGCCCTCCAGTGGCTTACCGCCCGCCGCCAGGCCCGAGCTGATCTTTCGGTCGATCCCGTTGATGCTCGCCGCCTTGACGGTGATGCGAATCTTGCCCGGGCCTGCATGCGGCTCGGGCGCCTCTCCGAGGTGGATGACCTCAGGACCGCCATACTCGTCGAACTGCAAAGCCCACATCTGCAAGGACCTCCTGATCGGCTCCTGCCAGCAGGTTAGCGAGAACGCGGCTTGTCCGCCGTCGCTGCCGACTCGGTCGTGGACAAAGCGGCCACGAAGGCTTCTTGCGGCACCTCCACCCGGCCCACCATCTTCATCCGCTTCTTGCCTTCCTTCTGCTTCTCCAGCAGCTTCCGTTTGCGGGTGATATCGCCGCCGTAGCACTTGGCCAGCACGTCCTTCCGGATCGCGCGGATCGTTTCTCGAGCGATCACTCGGGACCCGATGGCGGCCTGGATGGGGACTTCGAACTGTTGCCGAGGAATGAGCTCTTTGAGCTTGCCAACCATGGAGAGCCCGTACGCATAGGCCTTGTCCTTGTGCACGATGGCGGAGAAGGCATCGACGGCCTCACCGTGCAGCAAAATGTCGACTTTGACCAGATCGGACAGCTGCTCACCGCTTGGTTCATAGTCCAGACTGGCGTAGCCCCTGGTCCGCGATTTGAGGGCGTCGAAGAAATCGAACACGATCTCCGCCAAAGGCACGGTATAGCGGATTTCCACCCGGTCCTCCGACAGGTAATCCATCCCCCGCTGGACGCCGCGTCGGGTCTGGCACAGTTCCAGCACGGTGCCGATGTAGTTGGCGGGCGTCAAAATCGTGGCCTTCACCGTGGGCTCGTAGACCTCGGCGATCTTGCCCCCGGCCGGGTACTCCGATGGATTGGTGACGGTCAGCTCCGTCCCGTTTTCCAAGATCACGCGGTAGACGACGTTGGGTGCGGTGGAGATGAGATCGAGATTGAATTCTCGTTCCAGTCGTTCTCGGACGATCTCCATGTGCAACAGGCCGAGGAAGCCGATCCGGAAACCAAAACCCAACGCGCCTGATGTCTCCGGCTCATAGCTGAGCGCAGCGTCGTTCAGCTGAAGTTTGTCCAGCGCCTCTCGTAGCTCGGGGTAGTCCGCGCCGTCGATCGGATAAAGACCGGCGAAGACCATGGGATGCGGGTGCCGGTACCCGCCAAGATCCTGGGTCGCCGGACGAGCCAGCGATGTCACCGTGTCGCCCACTCGCGACTGGCGTACCTCCTTGACCCCCGTGATCAGATAGCCGACCTCGCCGACGCCCAGCGAATCCGCTTTGACCGGCTCGGGGGAGATGACCCCCACCTCGAGGGTCTCGTGAGCGGCCTTGGTGGACATCATGAGCACCCGCTCCCGATGTGACAGCGCTCCATCGACCACCCGGACGTAGGTAATCACTCCCCGATAGGTGTCGTAGACAGAATCGAAGATCAACGCCCGAGCCGCCGCCGCGGCATCACCAACCGGAGCTGGGACCTGCTCGACGATCCGGTTCAGCAGCTGTGCCACATTCTCGCCCGTCTTGGCCGAAACCCGCAGAACCTCGGACGGATCGACACCGAGGATCCCAGCCAATTCCGCGGCGTACTTGTCGGGCTGTGCACTGGGCAGGTCGATCTTGTTGAGCACCGGGATGACGTGCAGGTCAGCGTCCAGTGCGAGATAAAGGTTCGCGAGTGTTTGAGCCTCGATTCCTTGAGCCGCATCCACCAACAGCACCGCCCCCTCGCATGCCGCCAGAGAGCGAGAGACCTCGTAGGTGAAGTCCACATGGCCGGGGGTGTCGATCATGTTCAGCACGTACGTGCCGGGCGACGGCCCCACTCCGTCGCCACGCTGGTCACCGGGCTTATCGACCACCCACGGCATCCGGACGGCCTGGGATTTGATCGTGATGCCGCGTTCTCGCTCGATGTCCATCCGGTCGAGATATTGCGCCCTCATGGACCTCGCATCGACCACCCCGGTGAGCTGAAGCATGCGGTCAGCGAGCGTCGACTTGCCATGGTCGATATGGGCGATGATGCAGAAGTTTCGGATGATCGAAGGGTCGGTCCGGCCCGGTGGTGGTGCAGGGATCGGACTCACGACGACTTCCTCAAACACGCAGACGGATTCGGCAGGCCATCATTCCACGCCAGCCCAACGCCTCGGACCCCGAAGGAATTGGCCGCTTCGTTGGCCGCTGGTAATCTAAGCGGTCGCGTCTGCACCGCAGTCGCTACCGATCCCCATCCCGAAGGCTTGCACACGTGGCAAACATCAAGTCCCAGCTCAAGCGCATCAAGACGAACGAGAAGGCCCGTCAACGAAACAAGGCGACGAAATCCGCCTTGCGAACCTCCATTCGCCGGTTCCGGGAGGCTGCGAACGCTGGTGACTCCGCCAAGGCAACCGAACTCGCCCGGGTTGCTTCGCGCGCGTTGGACAAGGCCGCCTCGAAAGGTGTGATCCACAAGAATCAGGCAGCTAATCGCAAGTCCGCGATTGCCGCAAAGGCTGCTCGGCTGGGCTGATCTGCTCAGAGAGGTAACCCTGCGCCAGAGGCGACAGTTCGTCCCGATCACCATGAGGTGGTCGGGACGTTTTGTTCAGCCTCGCCGATCCCGGCTCACCGCCAAGACCGCTCTTTCGAGCGCGAAAGCCGAATCTTCAGCGGCGCCCTTGACGTCGGCATCGGCCGCCGCCACCACAGTGAGGGCATGCGCGATGCCGGCCGCGTCCCATCCGCGAGCCTGGGCGCGCATCGACTTGAGCTTCCAAGGAGGAACACCGACCTCCCTGGCAAGCTCGGCCTCTCGAAAGCCCGGCGGAGCAGAGATGAGCTTTCCGAGGCCCCGGAGACCCGCAGCGAGGGCGCTGGTGATCAACACCGGAGCCACGCCGGTGGTCATGGCCCACCGCAGCTGCTCCATGGCGGGACCGGGCCGGCCAGAGAGTGCCGCATCGGCTACCGCGAAGCTGGTCACTTCGGCGCGGCCGCCGAAGTAGCGCCGGACTTGACTGGCCGTGATCTGCCCACTTTCACCGTCGGCCAACAGCTGCCAGACCGCTGCCACGAGCGAACGCAGATCCTGACCCACCGAATCAACCAGCACCTGAGCGGCGGGCCGCTCGATCGAGCCCCCTGCTCGCCTCGCCTCCGCGATAGCGAAGTCGGGGAGCTCCCACGGCTTGGCCGGCGGACAGTCGACGACATCAACCTGGGCTTCGCGAAGACGATCCAGCAGCGACCTGCCCTTGTTGCCGCCACGATGCACCAGCACGACGCTGATATCGGGCACGGGCTGCGTTGCCAGGCGGGTCAACTCTCCGCCGAGATCGGGGGGAAGCTCAGCCAGGTCACGGATTACCGCGACTCGTCGACTGGAAAGAAGCGACTGCCCGGTGAACTCGACCAAGGAGGCGAAATCGAGCCGCACGGCGTCGATCTCGGCGATCTCGACCTGTGGATCTTCGGCGCGAGCCCGAGCGACCACCTGATCGACTGCCCGATCGGCGAGCAAGTCCTCAGGACCACTGACGAGAGTTACCCGCCCGAATACGGACCGTTGCGCCGCCACCGGATCAGCATGCCAGGCGATCCAGACATATCGCTTCGACACTGATCACCCGGTTCGTCCGCGCGCGTGCTGACCGGAGGTTCATTACGCGGGCCAGTGACACCCGGTTGATATACATGCAGGAGAGCATCTACTCCGAATTCGGAGGTTCTGTCGTGGCCAACAGGCCGTGGGCATTTCTGCAGCACCGGGTTGTCTCAGCCCAGGTTGAGGCGGCGCGCCGGCAGGCTCAGACGGCGAGTGAACGGGCGACGCTCAGCGGCGGGCTTGGTACCAAGTTGACCGGTGATCTGGTGCGACTCGATCGGATGTCCGCGGTATGGCCAAACACCGTCGTCGTCGTTTTCCAGGGTGACGCTCGGCCCGAGCTGCGCTATCCCGGTGAGGTGGTCGTGCCGCGGATTCTCCCTGGCCGGGATCCGACGTTTGTGCTTCCGGTCGCCACAGGGCTGGTCACGGTCGATGTGGAGATCTCCAACGCCGTCACCTTCGACGGCCAGCGGATCGAGCAAGTGGTCATCCGAGTTGCAATGCACCTGTCACCAACGGACCGCTATCGGGCTGTGGCCGCATTGGCGGCCGAATATCGCACGGAACTGGCGGACGCCCTTCTGCGGCAGGTCAGGCTCGAGGTCAGCGCCGAAGTGGAAGCGGCGGTTCGGCTGAACCGGCTCTCTGATCTGAGGCGCCGAGGCTTGCAAGAGGTGCTCGCCGATCGCTGGCTGCCAACGACTTTCGCGAGTGGAGCGCTGCTGCGGGATTCCTTCGAGGTCCGGTCGGTGACGTGGCCTGACCCGACCGCACAAGCCGCCGGTCCGGGTCTCCATCTGAGCGTCGATGACCGCCTACATCAGGTCTGGAAGCGGGTCGTCGGCTCCGAGGTTCGGGGTATCGCCGGCGCCCAAGTCGGTGGGAGCAGCACCGTCATCGTTGTGCCCCTGACTCCGCCTTCCCAGTACGAGACCGAACGGGTGCGGGAGGAGTACGCCAAACACTTCGCCGACCAGAGGGTCGCGATGCTGATGATCCTTGCGGAGAGCTATGAAGACCTCGTACGGGAATGGTTCCGTCGGGTTGACTCGTCGCCCGCCAGGCTGCTCTCGGTCGAACCAAGTGGTGACCATCAGGCTTTGCTTATCCGCGTCAGCCAGTCCGCTCGCTCCCAGGACGGGCACACGTCAGATGCCGGCGGCCCGGTGGGCACCGACTCAGCACGCGCGGCGCTGACCCATTTGCTGCGCGACCTACGGATCGAATTCATCGGCGTCACATGAGTCGTGTCGAATACGCCGATCCCCAGGCGCCGGCTCCGAGTTTCGGCGTACCGGACACCTGGGAGCCCCGACCGTCCTCCCCGCGCGCGACGCGTGCTGCGCTGGTGTCCACCATTCCCTTGGCGATATCGATCGTCGCTTTCGCTGTGTTCATTTGCTCCTATTGGGTGCCCGAGACGAGCCGCTTCGGGGGGCGCGACTGGTGGCTCACCCAGCTTTCGCCGCTGGTCTCGAAATGGCTGACCTCCGCCGGCGAGCCTTTGGTCGACATCCAACACAATCAGCTCGGCGTCGGCGGCTTTCTGTTATTGATCCTCGGTGCGTTGATCTTCTGGATGGCGCGTTCGCGTTACTGGATGGCCCGGATGTGGATCTGGGCTCCGGTCCTCGCTGGGGCGGCGGTATGCGTCGCCACCATAGCCGTGCTCACCATCAGGAACGACCTGAGCCGCACGTCGCTGACGGTGATCTTGATGGTCGTATGGGTGGCTGCCGCGATTGGGTCAGCCTGGCTCAGCATGGTGGTCGATGCCGAGTCGCTACCGCCGAAGAGCCACCGATCCGGACTGTTGATCCTGGCTGTGTTCATCGTGCTCGGCGTTCCGGCCACGGCCGTGGGGCGCATGTTGTTCGCACCTGACGTCCGCCAGGTGGCCGCCGAGCTCCAAAACCAGGCCGAACTCCAGACCGCGGCGCTCGGCCTCCCGGAAAACGCGTTGATCTACTTCTCCGGCGTCATGGTTGGGGTGGTGGCCTGGCTCGTGTACCAGGTCGTTCCCGTGCGCCGCGACCGACGAGCGGCCGTGCTGGCGGGGGGGTTGGTCGGATCACTGATCTTCACGCTGATCCTGGGTGCGTTCGTGACTCGGCCGGCGGCATCGGCCCAAGTCGACTTGTTGCGTACCGAGAGCCCGAAGGACGAGCTGAGGTCCTGTGACTGGTGGATCATCGATTCGACGGCTGCGGTGAAGGAGACCGTTGTCATCGACGAAACCGGCTGTAGCCGCATGATCCGTTACGCCGGCTATATTCAGCAGGATCTGAGCTACATCCCCGAGCCGCTCTCGCCGATCAACGCAAAAACCCCCGAGGGCGGGCAGATTGAAAGCGACGTGGTCTCCGCCCGCTACGACAACATGATGGTGCTTGCCACGAGCACCGAGGGCGACAGTCGCGCATCCGCGGTGCGCGGTCTGCGGCTCAGCGACGGTGCCCAAGTATGGAAGTGGAGCTGCGCGGAGGGAACTGACCTCACGCTGCGCTTCGCCGGCGTGCCTACCGGGGACGACCCCGCAAAGGGTTACATAACCATCGCCGGAGAGCCGCGCTCGGTGGTCGTGGGCTGCCCACAGCTGCTCAAACATCTGGATCCACTTACCGGCCTCGGCGTCGCCTGATTGGCGGCCGAAGCGGCTATCCCTCTGGGCCTCGCCGCTGGGTAACCGCACCGAGCGATCCGTCACGAAGGGTGACTGCCACCGACCCTTGAGTGTCCGTGCGGAGCAGGATCATGCCGAGTGAGCGAATCAGGGCCACGGTTCGAGGCGCCGGATGTCCGTAGTCGTTGCCGACGCCGGCACTAGCGATGGCAACCTTGGCGTGGGTCGCGGTCAGAAAGTTGGAGTCCTGCCGGGCCGACCCGTGATGCGGAATCTTGAGAACATCGGCACCCAGGTCTGCACCGCTGGCCACGATGGCCTGCTGTCCCGGCGGCTCAACATCGCCGGTGAGCAGCAGCCGGACACCTCTAACCTTCATCGCGACGACCAGGCTCGAGTCGTTCTCGGCCGCTGATTCGCTGCCGTCGAGCTGTGGCGCCCCACTGCCTTCCAGCTGTGGAACCCCGACCGGCCCGAGAACCGACCACGAAGCCTCGCCGACGATACCTTCGCTGCCGACCACGGGCACCCGGACCGGCACTCCCCGGTGGGCCGCCTGCTGCTGCACCGCTGACGCCTCGTAGCCCGGCGACGGCAGCGGACCGGTCCAGATCTCCCCGACCTTCCAATGTGCCAGCACTCCCGATAAGCCGTCGACATGATCGGTATGGAAATGGGTCAGGATCAGCAGCGGCACGACCGCAACCCGAAGTTGATCAAGGCATCGTCGCATCGCAGCCGCATCCGGCCCCGTGTCAATCACAACGGCCGCTCGCCGACCGACGCGGAGCACCAGCCCATCACCCTGCCCGACGTCACAGGCGACCAGGACCCAATGTCGTGGCGGCCAACCGGGCTGCGACGGAACCACCAGCAGGACGCCGATCAGTGCCCATGCCAGAGCAACAACAAGCCAGGGGTAGCGGAGCGCACGGGTCATGCTGAGCCCGGCGGCCAATGCGAAGGCGCCGAGCAACCCCAGCGCCAGTGGTGACGCCGGCCAATGCCAGGATGCGCCCGGTAGCCGAGCGGCCATCGACGCGATCCAGATGATCACCTGCGCCGACCAAGCCGCTCCGAAACCGGCGCAGGCGGCCAGCGTGCCGTTCACCAGCGACAGGCCAGCGGCGAGGAAACCGAGCACCGTGGCCGGTGACACCAGGGGTCCAGCGGCGGCGTTTGCCAAAGCGCCGACGACGCTGACCCGGCCGGAGATGGCCGCCACAACGGGCAGCGTCACCAGATGTGCGGCCAGCGACACGGCCAGCGACTCAGCAAGAACTTTGGGCATCCACCGATGCAGCTGTCCGGTCCATCCTGGGGCCCAGCCGATGATGCCGGCGCTCGCCAGCACCGACAACGTGAAGCCGACCGAGCGGCTGAGGAATGGGTCGATCATGATCAAGACCACCGTGGCGAGGCAGAGGTTGCGCAGGCCGGCGCGACGACCCCCGAAGCCAAGGGCGGCCAGGGCGACCAACCCCATCGCCGCCGCCCGCAGCACGCTCGGCTCGGTCCGGCAAAGCCCGACGAAGATCACCACGCCGGCCACGCCGACGAGCCGCAGGGCCCAACCGCGAATCCCAACCCAGCGGGCCACGATCAGCAAGAAAGCCAGCAGCAGGGTCAGATTGGCGCCGGACACGGCCGTGAGATGAGTAAGCCCGGACGTCGCGAAGTCGGCCGTCATCCCCGGTGTCATGGCCGACGTGTCCCCCAGTACCAGTGCAGGCACCAGAGCACGCGGCTCGGTCGCACGGCCCTGGACTGCCTTCGGCAAGCCATCGCGAACATGCTCGACTGCCGCCAGCCATGGGGAGGGAGGGGCGATGACGATGCCAACACCGCGTACCCGAAGCGCAGCGGCCAACCCTGATCGGGGCTGAGGCGGCATTAGGCGACCGTGTACCCGCCAGCGAGTTCCTACCGGTTGGCTTGCCCAATGTCGGGATTCAGCTCCACTCACAGTGAGCAGAATTGGCAGCCGGGTGCTCCAGTCACCGCCTCGTCCGTTCACCGCGGTCAAGGTGGCGGTCACGGTCAGGTAATCCGGTCGAAAACCACCGTGGACATGCAGATGGGGGTCGCTGGTGGTCACCACGTCGCCGATCACGATGCCATTGCTGGCCACCAGTTCACCGACCGGTCCCGCGCTGAGCCGATGAGCGAACATCGCTCCTCCGAAGATCCCCATGCCGAGCACGAGGGTGGTAGCGAGAAGCCATCCAGATCTGCGGACGGCCGCTAGGACACCAAGGGCACCCGCGGCGCAGACCCCGCCTGTGAGGGCTGTCGCATTGCCCGCGGTGCCGAGCCACGCACCCGCCCACGTCGCCAATGCCAACGGCACCAGCCGCAGATCACCGAGGCCGGCTTGCGGTTCGTCTGCACCCTCCTCAGCAGCTCCGGGCACCTCAGACCCGCACGTGGGGTGCAATGTCGGCGTAGGTCTTCGGACCGATACCCTCCACCTCCTGCAGTTCTTCCACCCGCCGGAAACGTCCGTGTTGGGTACGCCACGCCAGGATCCGCTCGGCCGTCACGGGGCCGACGCCCGGCAGCGAGTCCAGCTGCGTCGCCGTCGCGGTGTTCAAGTCGACCTGCGGTGAAGAGCTGGAACTGGCGCTGCTGCCTGGGTCAATGCCACCGCCGCTGAGCCGGCCACCAGGATGCGCTCGCGATCCGACCAGCACCTGCTGACCGTCCGTCAGGATCTGAGCAAGATTCAACTCCCCCAGCGCCGCGGAACTCCGCAAGCCACCGGCGGCGTCAATCGCATCCTGCACCCGCGAGCCATGCGGCAGTTGGACCAACCCGGGTCGCCGCACCGCTCCCACCACATGGACCACAATCCGAGGACGCGGTGAGGAACTCGTCGTTGCCGCGGGCGGGGAAGCGCTTCGCGGATGCGTCGAAACTGACACCGGCGGACTCTGTGGCGTAGCCAACGCAACAGGACGAACCCTTAGCACGGCCATGGCGGCGAACACCAGGCCGAGCAGCACCAGAGAGCACACCACCCCGACGTGCAGCCGGCCGAACCTCGGTCCGGCTGTTGGTCGGGCTTCCCCCAGGTCGATCGCTGTTCGCCTCTGGCCATCGGCTTCCTGCCCGTCGGCCTCCAGTTCCCAACGCACACCCGCCGGCCCGCCGCCCCCCGCGGCGCGGCGCGGGTGGTGTTGTCCAAGCACATGGGTAAGCCGGTCCGCCACAACCCGCGATTCGACAGTGTCGTCACTCCGGCCAGATCTCACGCGGTGACGTTAAAGACGCGAACTCCCGAATGAACGTCTTGCGGCCGAGATTGTGGACACCCGATACGCCCACCGCCAGCCTTGGGGAGAAGGCGCCTTCAAGAGCGAGGCGCGACGACCCCTACCGTCCCAGGCCCAGCATGACCACGCACCAGAGCACCGACCTCCTAGATCACGAAGTGGTCAGGAACGACTGAATTCGGTCACCACCGCGCCATTGCTGGAACCGGCTCTTCGGATCGCCAAATCGCCGATCATGGAAGCATGCACACGCTCACCGATGCCGTCACCGTTGGCGTGGGACCGCTCTCCTTCACCGACGTCGTGCGTGTGGCCCGTGAGACCGCCGCGGTCGAGATCACTCCGGAGTCGTGGGCCGGGGTGCGACGCAGCCGCGCGGTGATCGAGGCGCTGGCCAACGACGACGCTCCGCACTACGGGGTCTCGACGGGCTTCGGCGCCCTGGCCACGCGCCACATTCCTGTCGAGTTGCGCACCCAGCTGCAGCGCAGTCTGATCCGCTCCCACGCGGCGGGGTCGGGACCCGAGGTGGAACCGGAGGTCGTCCGAGCGCTCATGCTGCTGCGAATCTCCACCTTGGCCACCGGACGTACGGGTGTACGGGCGGAGACGCTCGCCGCGTACGTGGATTTGCTCAACGCCAAGATCACCCCT
>DATFQP010000157.1:0-7099 GCA_035264145.1 Propionibacteriaceae bacterium | reverse complement strand
ACCCTCACCGCCCTGGCGCCGACCATCGCGATGGAGCTGGCGTTTGGCAATGGCGGGCGCCAGTCATTCGGCTTGCAGCACGCCGTCTTGAGTTTCCTGATCTGTCTACTCGTTGCCGGTCTGGGTTGGCGCCGCTCCGTTGTCCGGTGGGGTGCGCTGTTATCGGCCGGAGTGGTCGCTGCGGCGTATCTGCTGCCGACGCCGGTGGGTACGACCGCGGCGCGTCTGCCTGAGTTGTTCGCTGCACCGGTCATCGTGGCGATCGCGACCGTCCCTTTCCTGGGCGTCGTCGCTGCCACCGTGGCCGCGGTCGTGCTTGTACCGCCGGTGTCCCTGACGGAGATTCAGGAACGCAGCGATCCGGCGCTCAAGGCCGAGTTCTATGGCCCCCTCCTGAGTCAGCTGGCCGCTCGTAAGGCTGTCGGGCCGATTGAGGTTGTTCCGACCCGGCGCCGCGGGGAAGCTGCCGTCGTGGCGCCGTCTGTTGCCATCGCCAAAGGGTGGTCGCGACCGCCTGACATCCAACGGAATCCCATCTTCTACGACGGAACGCTCAACGCGGACACATACCGGAAATGGCTCAACGACAACGCGATCTCGTATGTGGCGGTGTCCAAGGGTCCGTACGACTGGGCCGCGGCGGATGAAGCGACCTTGGTGCGCCGAGGTTTCTTGTGGTACTTGAAGCCAGTGTGGTGGGACGAAACGTGGACGCTCTACGAGGTGAAGTACCCCCGCGCAGTCATCCAACCCCCAGGTCAAGTTGTCGCTCGTGATGCCACGTCGCTACAGCTATCCCTGCCCTCGCCCGGTCAGTATGCCCTGCGCGTGCGTTGGTCCCGGTACCTGTCAGCCTCGACTGGCTGCGTGCGGCCGACCAAAGGTGGATGGTCGGTGGTCGTCGTTGAGGAGCCCGGCACGGTCACGATCGAAGGCAGTTTGAAGCCTCGCCAGTGTTGAGCCGCGTCTAGACGTTTACGAACGTGCCCGGGTGCGACATTGAGCAAACCATGTCGTGCTCCCCGGTCGGAGCGTAGCTAGTGAAGACTGCATCGGTGAGTCAGAGAGGGTACCACCACACTCCGCGAGCGTTCTCCAGTGTCCGGATCGGGGGAATTCGCGTGTTCCGGTCATTCGGGCCGCTTCGCCTTCGTCTCACCGAAGAATGCGGGAAAATCCGGAAAGAGGCGCAGGAACGCCTGCCCGAACTGGTTGAGCCGAATCCCTCCTTCATCTCGGACGACCATGGATTCGTAGAAATGTTCCATGGTGACGAATGGGTATTGCCGCGCGCGAATGTCAACGAACCCTGCCGCACGCATGGCGAGTTTTGTTTCCCTCAATGTCGGGATCCGGCACGCCCACAGGTCGTCGAAGGCTGCGACGGAAAGTCGCTGTCGTTGCGTGCGGGGCTCCTCAGGACCGAAGACCTCCTTGACGTACACCGTGCCACCTGGCCGGAGGACGCGGGCCGACTCCCGGAAAAGGGCTGCCAGGTCGGTGGAGTAACCGGTCACCTCAAGATAGAGAGCGACATCGAACGATCCGTCGGGAAACGGTAGGTGGTGGAAGTCGGCCACATGCACCCGCACCCTGTCGGCGAGTCCGGCTTCCGCTACCTGCTGTCTAGCCAGCTTCGTTTGGACCTCGGAAACCGTCACCCCGTCGACGACCACGTCGGGCAGGGCTCGAGCGATAGCCATCGCGGGACCACCAACGCCACATCCCGCATCGAGTACGCGATCACCAGGCGCTACGCCGGCGAGTTCGGCAAGGAACTGCGTGGAAGTCTCGGGCGTGACAGCTGCTTCGGCCGATCGCTTGACCAGCCCACACTGCAGCGTGGTGCCGGCCGCTTCAACCATGATGGGAGTCCAGCGGTCGTAGAACCTACGGGCCTGCTCCACCGTAGAGACGAACCGAGTTACATCATCCGGGTGACACCGACGTCTTTCAGCGTCTGTAAGGCATCTTGGAAGCTCATACCGGCGATTTGGTCCAGAGAGGCATGGAGCGCGTCGATTTGCTCTTCGGATAGCTCGAGGCCCGCGTCGCTGACAGCATCCATTCTCGTGTCACGGTTCAGCAACTTGAGGGCGAAGTCCATATCCTGCTGAGCTCTCACGACCAGCTCTCCTGGAATGTCGCTGAGATACCCATCTCCCATAGGCGCTGTCGTCATTGCGTCATCCCCTTCTTCGCCTGGCCGCGGTTGCGACTGCTGAGGTCCAACTGGCCCGATTCTGCCATCCGCCGTACGAAGGTCGCGACCATGGTCCTTTCGAGCGTTCCGGGCAAGCTCTCCAGCGCCGCTTGGCGGTCCTTCAACCAGCCTTCGGCGGCGGTCATTTCCATGGCCCGGGCTGCCCGAGCAGACCTTTCATGGAACGTGAGAGCCGTGCTGATCCGTTCCTGAATGGCTCCTCCTGGCATCCCCTTCGCCGCCCGCGCTGCTTCGAGCCAGAGCTCGTCTGCTGCCAATTCCCCGACGGCATCCGTCGTCCAGGTTCGATGTCCCGTATCCCGGTCCAGGTAGAGGTCGGTCAAGTCGTTGAAAAGTTGAGAGCTGGCCGTCGCGTTCTGCACGAATTCCTCGAGAGGTTGCCGGAGCTGCCATCGGTCGGCGCGGTCCAGAAGTGCCGCCGATGGGATGATGAGTGGCCCGGATTGTTTCAGAAGCCGCTCGAACACGGAGCGGGATATCGGTTCCTCGGTTCGTCGAACTTCTGCAGTCTCCAGTAGCGATTCTGCGTATGCGTTGAAAACCTGTGAATAAAAGCCCCAGAAGCGAGTCGAGGTACCCACGACCGACGCCAGCAGGCGGATGGACACGGCGATAAGGGCTTCGGCCACGGCAATGAGAGTGGGTTCCTCCTTCGCTGGGCCGTCGAGCCAATCGTCCTGGGCTCGAACGTGGAGGTAGCCAAGGGCGCTCACCCCAAGAAGGTCGGACAAGGCCTCGTTTGGTGTCTCGATGCCTTCGTTGTTCAGCCGGCGGGCTACCCAGACCGGAAGCTCGAACACCGGATGTCCCAGCGGTCCGAAGTACCGCTCAGGGTCGGCGGAGAGCAGGCCGCGTTCCTGAACAAGTGCGTCGAAGGCGCTTTTCACGCGGGGCTGCATCGTGGCCCGTGCTTCCTTCAGATGCCGGTCGACATGTAACTTTACTTCGTGACGGTCGAGCACGCAGCTCACCGTACCGGTGACGCAGTTGGAGAGCCTGCGCCAAAGCTTCCGGAGTGGTTCTCATCGGATCCCGCTGATCCGCTGGCGGGCTTCGTGCCGGAACTGCTGGCACGGAGCATCAGCGACCGCTCGGAGCCTGTATCGGGTTTGATCCGCGACGCCTCGGAGCTGGCGGTTCTGGGAGTGGACATCTCCGATTCCACCTCGATCATCGAGGATGTCGTGAAGTGGAGCGCCGACGGCTCGGAGCGCATAGCAGATGCGCTGAACACTGTCTTCGCCTTGATCTCAGAGGTGATCGTCGAACACGGTGGGTCGGTTATCACGTTGGCCGGTGATGAGATCGTGGCAGTCTGGCCGACTACCGATATGGGCAGCCCGGAAGCGGCCGTCTTGTGGGCGGCAGGAGCCGCGATGGTGATCCAGGAGAAGGTAAGCCAGCTGGCACCTGTCGGCGGATATCCGATCCGCCTTCGAGCCGGGATCGGTTTCGGCCCAGCGTGGCTGCTCGACATCGGGCGCGAGCGAGGGCGGCGTGTCTTCGTCCCCGTAGGTCCTGCGATATACGAGATGGGCTATGCGCAGAAGGCCGTTGCAGCGTCGGAGACCGGCGTAAGTGTGGCCGTTCGCTCATTGCTCGGGACGCATGCCCGGACGGAAGCGGCGAGCGGACGTCCGGCCGTTTGCCGACTGACGACGGTGGACCCCATTCCTGGTCTGCCTCCTCCGTCAGCTGGTTCTCGTCGCCAGGTGAGCCCGGAATTGGCTGCGAGATACCTCCCGGACGCGGTGCTCGAGCGGATGCTCTCGGGTCAAGGGAAATTCCAATCGGAGTTCGCACCGATAACGGCGATGTTCGTCACGTTCCGCACGGAGCGGTGGGATGACGACGCGACCGGGCTGCTCAGCGAGGCAACGCTGCAGGCACTCGACATCCTGGACCGATACGAGGGGACGCTCGTCAGTGTTCGCCAGGATTCGGACGGGCTCACGTTGGTGGCGGCCTTCGGCCTGCCGCCCGTCGTCCGGGAACGAGAGGCGGTGCGCGCCAATCTTGCTGCGCTGGAGATCAGCAGTGCCATGCAGGGGTTCGTCGAACACGGAATCGGCGTGGCTACCGGCCACACCTTCTGCGGGGTCTGCGGCGGCCTTCCGTATCGCCAGTACACCATGGTGGGACCGATCGTCAACCTTGCGGCGCGACTGATGCAGCGTGCTCAGAACGAGGTCCTATGCGATCAGGTGAGCCAGCATCTCAGTCAGGATCGACTGCGGTGCTCCGCCCGTGGACAGATGGAAGTAAAGGGTTTCGCCGGTCCCGTCGAGGTGTACCGGCCCGAATGGCACGAAGCGGATCCGGGCCTGCCCACTCTCCGACGCCTCGCGAGCGACACCCAGGATTTCATGACGAGGGGTCGCGATCGGGAGCGAGAGGAGTTAGCCGGCCGGCTGGTCGCTCTCAGCCTGGGGACGTCCACCTCCGTCATCGTCGAAGGCGAACCAGGGGTGGGCAAGACCCACTTGGCTGGTGACCTTCTGCGAGCGAGCGAGGGTTATGGCCGGATCACCGTCCTCGTCGGCGGCGGCGACGACCTCGATCCGCGTCCATATCATGCGTGGAAGCGCGTGCTGGCCAGGGCGCTGGGCCTCACCGCTGTCCGTGACCCCGTCAAGCGAGCGGTCGCCATACGAGAGCGGCTTTCGAAGTCGTCGGAGCTCAAGCAGTGGGCCCCGCTGCTCAATGAGATCTTCGATCTGCGACTTGACGATTCGGCGCTTCGGGACATGACAGGTCGGGCCCGGCGCGAGAACACCATCCGCCTTCTCGTGGAACTTCTCGCCGACGCGGCGAGCAGGACGCCGCTCCTGATCGTCCTCGACGATTGCCAATGGATGGATTCGGCGTCGTGGGACCTTGTCCGGGCGGTGCAACGGAACGTGGAACCGGTGATGCTTCTGCTACTCAGCCGTCCGATGGTGGAGCTTGCTCCGCCTACCAACGCTGAGAAGGGAGCGGATTCGGCAAGCTCCGACGAGGGCGCGGCCCACACCGCACGTGAGGTCAGGAACTATCTTCGCGAACACGGTGCTGTGGCGTTTCAGCTCCAGCCGCTGGCACCAGACGTCACCGAGCAGATAGCCCGCGACTTTCTCGGCGTGGACCTGCTGGACGAACACGTGCGGTCACTCTTCCGCGGAAAGGTCGACGGTAGCCCACTTTTCACCGTCGAACTGGCGTTCCAGCTTCGGACCGATGGGCTCATTTCCGTTGTGGGAGCACAGGAACGTGTGCAAGCTCGGCTCAGCATCCCGCCGGCCGAGCTCGACCGACTCCGGCTTCCGGTTAGGGTGGAGGAGGTCTTCCGAACTCGGCTGAGCGCTCTCTCGGAGCGGCAGCGCGCAGTCATCAGAGCCGCCAGCGTGGTCGGGACGAGCTTCGACGAAAGGCGAGTCTTCGCCGCCGATCCACTCATTGACGCCAGCTCACTGGCTGATGACCTCAGAGATCTGGAGCGGGAGAAGGTTATTGAAGCAGGTCCAGAGGGCTGGCGATTCGCCCACATCTTGATCCGAGACCTGGTAGGTCAGTCCTTGGTGCCCTCGGAGCTCAGGCAGCGGCACCGAGCGCTCGCACAGTGGTACGAGGCTCAAGAGATGCGGCCAGAGGCGTATGCCATGATCGCTCGGCATTGGGCCGCGGCGGGTGAACCGGCGCAAGAAATCGAGTATCTGGAGGCGGCCGCGACAAGCGCTCTGGCGAAGGGCGCTGAGGAGGAGGCGGCGTCACTCATCGAGACCGCAATGGCGGCCGATGTGACCCTGGGGCAAACCCTGTCAACAGTGTCCGATCACCGGAGGGCCTTCTGGTACAGCCAGCTGGGCCAAGCCATGGCCGGCCAGAATCGGCTGGACGACGCAATTCGGCACTTCGGAACGGCCCTACGGCTATTGGGCCAGAGTGTGCCGAAGATGCGAGTTGGCTGGCTCGCGTACCTCATCTGGCAAACGGCAGTTCAGGTCATGCACCTGCTCCCCGTGGTCGGACCTCGACTGGTGAACCGGGGTGATGCCACGGTTCTGAGCCAGGCCGCTTCGATCGTGTCGAAACTCGCCCAGTGCTACTACTTCAAGGCCCAGGCCGTGCAATCTGCGGCCACACACATAGCGGCCATCAATCTGGCAGAGAAGGCCGACGACCCTGGCCTTGCCGGCGTCGCCTATAGCGGACTGGGCAATCTTGTCGGGACGATGCGCCTCCATCGTCTCGCTGCCCGCTACCTTCAGCTAGCGCGGCGGAAGATCGTTGCGGAATCCTCAGGGACAGATAGCCTCCTCACGCTGGAGGTCCTGCCTGACCTGGCTTGGGAAAACGGCCTGACAGCGACCGTATCGGAGGCTGTGTACCTCCGGACCATGAATCGGTCCGTTGACGTCACGCCGATGCTGGACGAGGTAGTTCAGCAGTATCGGGCGTTCGGCCAGAATCAAGCCCTCGAGATATCTCTGGCCGTCCGAGGTTTCTTTCACCACGCCGACGGCCGGTTACGCTCGGCGCGGGCTGATTTCGAAGAGTTGCTGATCTCGGCGCGACGTCGGGCGAACGCTGATCACATCCTCTGGGGAATGACCCTGCTTATCCCGGTACTCATGAGCCTGGATCGGGCGGCTGAGGCCATGGCTCTCGACGATGAGGCCGTCCAGCTGTACGGGGAAGACGACAAGCTGAACGGACCCAATTTCTACGGCAGCCACGTCCAGGCGCTCGTGTCCCAGGGCTCAACGGCCGAAGCGCTGTCATACACCCGACAAGCGCTGAAGACCTTTGGCGGGTTTCCGATCTGGTTCCACCTGGGAGGTCTGACGGCGATGACCCAGGCCTGTATCGAAATTGTGGAGAGCCAGCGCGGAACGA
>DATFQP010000156.1:0-3534 GCA_035264145.1 Propionibacteriaceae bacterium | reverse complement strand
GGGACATGCTTGCGACCGTCGTGCACCGCGATGGTGTGACCGATCATCTCGGGCACGATCATCGATCGACGCGACCAGGTCTTGATCACATTCTTGGTTCCCTTGGTGTTCTGCACCTCGACCTTCTTGGCCAGGTGATCGTCTACGAAGGGACCCTTCTTCAGGCTGCGTGGCATAGTCCTCTAGCTCCTGCTCAGCGCTTCTTGCCGGTCTTGCGGCGGCGGACGATCAGGCGAGAGCTCGCCTTGTTCTTGTCCCGGGTCCGGCCTTCCGGCTGGCCCCACGGGGAGACCGGGTGGCGACCACCGGAGGTCTTGCCCTCGCCACCGCCGTGTGGGTGGTCGATCGGGTTCATGGCCACGCCCCGAACGGTCGGCCGCTTGCCCTTCCACCGGTTGCGGCCAGCCTTGCCCAGAGCGATGTTGGACTGTTCGGCATTGCCAACCTCGCCGATGGTCGCCCGGCACCGGACGTCCACCATCCGCATCTCCCCTGACGGCATGCGGAGTGTGGCGTTCTTGCCTTCACGCGCCACCAGCTGAATGCTGGTCCCGGCGGAACGACCCAGCTTCGCACCACCGCCCGGGCGCAGCTCGACGGCGTGGACCGTGGTACCGACCGGGATGTTGCGCAGCGGGAGGTTGTTGCCAGGCTTGATGTCGGCGCCTTCGCCGGCCTCCACCTGGCTGCCCTGCCCGAGTCCGTTCGGTGCGATGATGTAGCGCTTCTCCCCGTCGGCGAAGTGCAGCAGCGCGACCCGGGCAGTGCGGTTCGGGTCGTACTCGATGTGCGCGACCTTGGCCGGCACGCCGTCCTTGTCGTAGCGCTTGAAGTCCACCAACCGGTACGCCTGTTTGTGGCCCCCTCCGATGTGCCGGGTGGTGATCTTGCCTGTGTTGTTACGGCCGCCGGTCTTCGGGCTGGGAACCAGCAGCGACTTTTCCGGAGTCGAGCGGGTCAGCTCGACGAAGTCGGCCACGCTCGCGCCGCGGCGCCCTGGTGTCGTCGGCTTGTACTTGCGGATAGCCATGTCGTTCGTCTCGTCCTTTGTCTGCGTCAGCCGGCCGGCGCCGAGAAAATGTCGATCCGGTCGCCGTCGGCCACGGTCACGATCGCCCGCTTGGTGTCGGGACGCTTCCCGAACCCGCGTCGAGTCCGGCGGACTTTCCCTTGCCGGTTGTTGGTGTTCACGCCGGTGACCTTGACGTCGAAAACGGTTTCCACCGCGATCTTGATTTCGGTCTTGTTGGCATCCGGTGCGACGAGGAAGGTGTATTTGTTCTCATCCAGCAAGCCATAGCTCTTCTCGCTGACCACCGGTGCCAGCAGGATGTCGCGATGGTTGCGGATCTTGACGCCGCTCATTTGTCGTCCTCCTCCTCGATCGGCCCCGGCTCTGAGGTCGCCGCTGCGGGTCCCGAACTGACCGGGCTGGGCGGCGCCTGACCACCTATGGCGCCCGTATCACTCGTCGTTTCGACCGACTCAGCGGACGTATCAGCGGGAGCACTCAACTCATCCGGCTCGGTGTACTCCGGCTCCTCGTCCTGCTCGGGGGCCATAACGGGCACCGCTGGCGCCTCGGACGCCTCCGAAGAAACGAGCACAGCCTCACTTTCCCGGGTGATCGCATTCCCCGACCTGCCGGCGATGGCACCGGCCACGAACGCCTCCAGCGCCGAGGAGGTGAAGATCACCTCGTCATTGACCAACACGTCGTAGGCATTGAGCTGGTCGACGGCGATCGTGTGCACCGTGATGACGTTGCGCAGACTGAGCCAGGCGAGATCCTCGTCGCGATGGATCACCACCAGAACCTTCTCCGAGGCCGTGATGCCGCGTAGCGCCACAACCGCGGACTTGGTGGACGGGACATCGCCCGACACCAGGTCACTGATCACGTGCACCCGGCCGTCCCGTGCCCGATCAGACAGCGCCCCGCGGAGAGCGGCAGCGATCATCTTTTTGGGCGTGCGCTGCGCGTAGCCGTGGGGTTGCGGACCGTGCACGATGCCGCCGCCGACGTACTGCGGTGCCCGTATCGACCCTTGCCGGGCTCGGCCGGTGCCCTTTTGGCGATACGGCTTCTTTCCACCGCCACGGACCTCGCCCCGGCCCTTGGTGGAATGTGTGCCCTGCCGCGCGGCTGCCAATTGGGCCACGACCACCTGATGGATCAGCGGGATGTTGGCGGTCACGTCGAAAAGCTCCGCCGGCAATTCGGCGGTGCCGGCTTTGGCGCCGCTAGCGTTCACGACATCGACCGTCCTGTTGGCACTGGAGGCCGGAAGGCTCATGCTGGGTCTCCCTTCTTGACCGCGCTGCGCACGACGACAAGGCCGCCCTTACTGCCCGGGATTGCCCCTCTGATCAACAGCAGGCCGCGCTCGGTGTCGACGGCGTGCACAGTGAGGTTCTGAACGGTGACCCGCTCGACACCCATCCGGCCCGCCATCCGCAAGCCTTTGAACACGCGGCCAGGAGTGGCACAACCACCAATGGAGCCCGGCGAGCGGTGTTTGCGGTGCACGCCGTGGCTGGCGCGAAGACCGGCGAAACCATGCCGCTTCATCACCCCTGCGGTGCCCTTGCCCTTGCTGACCCCGGTTGCGTCGACAACCTCGTTCGCGGCGAACAGATCGGCGGTCAGCTCCTGGCCCAGGGTGTACTCGCTCGCGTCGGCGGTTCGGATCTCGACCAGGTGCTTGCGCGGCGTGACGCCAGCCCTTTCGAAATGTCCGGCGCTGGGCTTGGTGACCTGCTTGGCCTTGATCGGGCCGAAGCCCAGCTGAATGGCCGAATAGCCGTCGGAGTCGGGGGTGCGGACCTGGGTTACGACGCAGGGACCGGCCTGGACGACAGTCACCGGGACGACTCGGTTGTTGGCGTCCCAGAGCTGGGTCATGCCGAGCTTGGTGCCCAGCAGACCCTTGACCTTCCGGTCCGTCTTGATGGTGGCGTTGCTCATGGTTCTGTGGTCCTCAGAGCTTGATTTCGATGTCGACACCGGCCGGCAGGTCCAGCCGCATCAAGGAGTCGACGGTCTTGGGCGTCGGGTCGATGATGTCGATGAGCCGCTTGTGGGTGCGCATCTCAAAGTGCTCCCGGCTGTCCTTGTACTTGTGCGGCGAGCGGATCACGCAGTACACGTTCTTCTCCGTGGGCAGCGGCACCGGGCCGGCGACCTTGGCACCCGTCCGGGTGACCGTGTCAACGATCTTGCGCGCCGAGGAGTCGATCACCTCGTGGTCGTAGGCCTTCAGCCGAATGCGGATCTTCTGTCCCGCCACAGTTCGTCCTTCTCTCGTACCGCCGGTATGTCCGACCCACGCGGTCGGGCGTGTCGCCCCACTTCTCGCGCGCACAACCCTGAGGTCGTACGGTGCTGGAGGAGTGTCCCGGCCCAAGCAGGCCAGGGCTCAAGAGTCTCGCGGTTCGGCGTCCAGCCTTCGAACTCGAGTCGAGTTGCAGGCACGGCACACCCCGGCGACCCCGTCGGAGCAACCTGACGATTCTGTCAGACGGCACAAGCCA
>DATFQP010000155.1:0-6434 GCA_035264145.1 Propionibacteriaceae bacterium | reverse complement strand
CCTGCCAGCCGGCGGGCGAATCCTCGATCTCCTACCAGGCATCGGCGCAGCGCCGACCCGAGAAGGAGGAATCGATACGTGGCAAGATCAAAGAAGGCGTTCGTGGTTTCGGCGGCTGTCGCAGTGACCGCCCTTGGTGCGGCGGTCGGAGTCTCCAGCCTCGCCAGCGCTGATCCGACAGCGACGACGACGCCTAGACCGTCTGGCGGGCCTTCGGCCGGAACACCGGATTCCACCCCGAGCGCCACGACGGGTGATCACGGTCACGGGCACGGGATACGCGGTGAGCAGTTCACCGAAGACCTGGCCATCAAGCTTGGCCTGGCGCAGGACGAAGTGGCCACCGCCCTGGACGAGATTCGCGAGGAGAACCAGCCGACCTCCAAACCCGACCCCAGCCAGCGGCCCGACCGGGCCGAGCGCGACGCCGCCCTCGCCAAGGCGCTCGCGGAGAAGCTGAACGTCGACGAAGCCAAGGTCAAGGCGGCGCTCGACGAGCTCCGCTCAGAGCGGCAGGCGGCCCGAGCGGCAGCGCTCAAGGAACGACTCGACGCGGCCGTCAAGGCAGGGACACTGACCCAGGCAGAGGCGGACGCAGTCCAGAAGGCGGTCGACAAGGGAGTGATCCACGCCGATCGTTGAATCGCGGTGGCTACTTCACCCAGAAGACCGCGGCAAGCGACGCTGCCCGTTCGCTGCCGAACACGTCCTCGAGCATGACCGGCGAGCCGTCCGGTCCGGTCAACGGCACCCGCCAGTTCGGGTACTCGTCGATGGTGCCTGGCTGGTTCTGGGCTTGTCGATCTCCGACCGCGTCTGCGAGCGAGAGGCACAACAGCCGTGACGGAGTGCGAGTGAGATAGCGATGGAGGGCGCGGATGGTCTCCTCGACGTCCGCGCCCTCAGCCATGACGCCCAGTGTCCTCAGGTTGTCGAGCCAGGCCTGCCGATCGTTTTCATCCGCTTCCAGCTCCTCGGCCAGCGATCGGGTGAGCACGCCCAATTTCTCGCGCAGCCGGACATGGTCGCCCGCAAGGTAGCCGGCTGTCGGCGGCAGATCGTGCGTTGTGACTGACGCCAAGCAAAACTCACGCCACCATTCCGGTCGCAGCGGTGCTCCGCCGGCGTCCCACTCGAATTCGAACCAGAGAATCGACGTGCCGAGTATTCCGCGCTCGCGGAGGTAATCCCGCACCCACGGCTCCACGGTGCCAAGGTCCTCACCGACGACGAGCGCTTCCGCGCGATGAGCCTCGAGCGCCAGGATGCCGATCATGGCCTCGTGGTCGTAGCGAACGTAGGTGCCTTCGGTGGGGCCGGAACCATCAGGGATCCACCACAGCCGGAACAGCCCGATGACATGGTCGACACGAATGCCGCCGGCGTGCCGAAGGATGGTGGCGACCATGTCGCGGAAGGGACCATAAGCCGTCTCGGCCAGCCGGTCCGGGCGCCATGGTGGCTGGGTCCAGTTCTGACCGTTCTGGTTGTACGGATCGGGCGGCGCGCCGACCGCCATGCCCTTGGCGTAGGTGTCCTGCAAGCTCCACGCGTCAGCCCCCGCCGGATGCACTCCCACCGCCAGGTCGTGCATGATGCCGAGACCCATCCCGGCGCGCCGCGCGGCACTTTGGACTGAGGCAAGCTGTTCGTCTATCAGCCACTGAAGCCAGCACTCGAACTCGATCTCCCGGGCATGATGATGGCGAAACTGGGCGACCGCCGGCGAGTCTGGATGCCGCAGCTCCTCCGGCCACTCGGAAAACCGTGCACCATGATGCGTGGCCAGCACGGCCCAGGTCGCGAAGTTCTGCAAACCGACGCCCTCACGCCGGCGGTACGCGTCGAAGGAAGCCTGCCGACCCGCGGTCCGCGGCACCGAGAAGAGAATGGACAGCGCCTTGCGCTTGGCCTTCCACGAGCGGTCTCGGTCGATCGGCGCAGCCGGGTCGAAACCAACCATCAATTTCTTCCGGCGCTTGTCGATTTTCCTCCGTTGGTCGTTGCTGGCCAGCGCGTACTCGGGAACTCGCTCGACACGCAGGTAGATCGGATTGGCGAAACGTCGGCTGGTGGGCAGGTAGGGCGAGGGCTCCATCGGTGGCACCGGCTCTGCGGCGTGCATCGGGTTGACCAGCACGTAATCGCTGCCGTGTTCAGCGGCCGACCACACGGCTAGATCTTCCAAGTCGGTGAAGTCTCCGACTCCCCAGGACTGGGCAGACCGAACGCTGTAGAGCTGCGCAGCCAGGCCCCAGGCGCGGCGGTCTCCCATGCGCTCCGGGAATCCGAGCCAGGCCGGGGCGATGATCAACGGCATTGAGGACTCGTCGCCGTTGCTGCGCGCCCGCAATATGTGGTAGCCCAGTGGCAGGTCGCTAGGCACCTCGAACGAGGCCTCACCGACCCAGCGAGCGTCGATCTCCCGGGGCGGCGTCCAGTTCTCCAGCTGATGGAGGTGATCCCGCCGTCCGCCGGTTTCCTCCTCGATCCAGACATCTACCGGCTCACCGTGGGTGACGTGCACCCACACCGACGCCGTACGGTTCTGACGAACCGCCATGAACGACGGCAGCATCCGGGTCCAGGGCTCCCGGTGGCGTGCTGCCAAGGCATGCCAGGCGGCGGCAGGAGTCGATGCGTCGATCCCGAGCCCGTCGAGCACCTTGATGATGGTCTCGGCTGCCACAACAACGTGCTTGCCCTGCCAGTCCCAATAGTCGGTGGCGATGTTGAACGCCTCCGCCAACTCGACCAAAGCCTGGTGGTGCTCTGTCGTTGCGTCGAGTTCCGCCACGGCGCAATCCTTGCATTTAGGCTGCAGGCATGGACCAGCGACGCTCCCTGCTCGTCCTCCGTCACGCGCAAACCGAGGAAGCTCGGCCGGGACGCCCGGACAAGGAGAGACGGCTCACCCCCGACGGCCAACGCCAGGCCACTGAGGCGGGCGATCATCTGCGCACCCTCGGCATCACCGTTGACACCGTGCTGTGCTCGAGCGCAGCACGGGCGCGGCAGACGCTCGAGCTGCTGAAGCTTGATGAACAGCGAGCTTCGGGTCAAGTCGACGTCGCCGACCGCTTCTACAATGCCGGCACCGATACGCTCATCCATTCACTCCGCGAGCTACCCGACGATCGCCAGGTTGCGCTGCTCATCGGACATGCTCCGGGCGCACCGGGCGTGGTGTATGAGCTAACCGACCGGAGCACGTCCGTGCCGGAAGCCGTCGCCGCGATCGAGGGCCGCTTTCCCGCCGCTGCCCTCGCCCAGCTGGAGTTTGACGGTGACTGGTCGCAACTCGACTCATGTTCGCTCACTCGGGTTTGGATGCCAGGAGTAGCTGGGGCGTGAGAGTCGTCGTCCTCTCCGATACGCATTCGCCACGGCGCTGGAAACGCTGCCCGCCTGACGTCGCCGAGCAGTTGACAGGCGCGGACCTGATCCTGCACGCCGGAGATATCTGCACCGTCGATGTGCTGGAGGAGCTCAACCGGTATGCACCGGTGCAAGCGGTCCTAGGCAACAACGACCTACCCGAGGTCGCTGAGTGGGGAGCGCCCGAGACACTGGAGATGACGTTGGACGGCGTCACGGTCGGGATGATTCACGACAGCGGCCAGGCCGCCGGGCGGCTGCCAAGGATGCGTCGGCGTTTTCCGAAGGCCGACCTGGTGATCTTCGGCCATTCGCACATCCCGATGGACGCCGCGGAGAACGGTCTCCGCATCTTCAATCCCGGCTCCCCCACCGACAAGCGTCGGCAGCCGTTCGGCACCTTGGGCGTGCTCGAAATCAGTGATGGGCGGCTAGCGGACGCTCGGGTGGTGGCCCTGGCCTAGCTTCGG
Organism: Propionibacteriaceae bacterium; assembly: GCA_035264145.1. Classification (GTDB taxonomy): domain Bacteria; phylum Actinomycetota; class Actinomycetes; order Propionibacteriales; family Propionibacteriaceae; genus Microlunatus. Next base: position 2,586 of record DATFQP010000155.1, on the reverse strand, counting down.
GCGTTCACCTTGCGGGCGGCGGTCTTCGGCGTGCTCAACAGCAGCTTCACGAGGCGTGCGCCGCGAGCTGCCCGCAGGCGCCGTCGATCTCGCGGCCACGGGTATCGCGTACAGTCACCGGCACACCCTTGGCCTCGAGCCGCCGGACGAACTCGTCCTCATCTCGACGGCGCGACGCCGTCCAGATCGAACCCGGCGTCGGGTTCATCGGTATCAGGTTGACGTGCACCCAGCCCCAGTTGCCGCGGCGCCGCAACACCCGAGCCAACAGATCCGCCCGGAACGCCTGGTCGTTGATGTCCCGGATCAGGATGTACTCGATGGACACTCGACGTTTGGTGATCCGGGCGTATTCCCACGCAGCATCGACGACTTCCGCGACGTTCCAGCGGGTGTTGATCGGCACCAATTCGTCGCGCAGCTCGTCGTCCGGTGCATGGAGCGAAAGAGCCAGAGTGACCGGAACGCCCTCGGTGGCCAACTGCTGCATTCTCGGCACCAGGCCAACGGTCGACACCGTGATACCTCGAGCGCTCATCCCCAATCCATCTGGTGTGGGTGTTACCAGCTGGCGCACGGCGTCGACGACCGACTTGTAGTTGGCCAGGGGCTCCCCCATCCCCATGAAGACGACGTTGTTGATGTGTGCCCGACCGCCGGGAACCTGACCACGGTCGAGCTTGCGGGCGCCGTCCATCACCTGCTCCACGATCTCCGCTGTGCTGAGATTGCGCTGCAGGCCGCTCTGCCCGGTGGCACAGAACGGACACGCCATGCCGCAGCCGGCCTGGCTGGATACGCACATGGTCACCCGATCGGGATAGCGCATGAGCACGCTCTCCACCAGAGCGCCGTCGTGCAGTCGCCAAAGGTTTTTGACCGTGGTGTCCCCGTCGCAGGCCAGCTGGCGAACCGGAGTCAGCAGCGACGGCAGAAACCGCTCAGCCAAGTGCTGGCGGATGCTGATCGGCAGGTCGGTCCACTCGGCAGGATCGGTACGAAAGCCCTCGAAATAGTGGGCGGACAGCTGGCGTGCGCGGAAGGCCCGCTGCCCGGCCGCCTCGACGTACTCCCTTCGCTGGGCAGGGGTGAGGTCCGCCCAGTGGCGCGGCGGCTGGCCGCGACGGGGGGCGTTGACGACTAAGGGGAGGCTCTCGCTCATCCGCCCGGGACCAAGAGATACATGATCAACCAGGCTACCGGGGCAGCAAAGAGGAGTGAATCAAGACGATCCATGACTCCCCCGTGCCCGGGCAGGAAGGAACTCATGTCCTTGATCCCGAGATCTCTCTTGATCATCGACTCGATCAGGTCACCGCAGGTACCGATGGCTACCAGCGCGACACCCAGCAGTATTCCGACCCAGAAAGCGACGTTCAGCCCAAAGATCGCGGTGCCGACTCCAGCCGCGATGCCGAAGATCAGCGAACCAGCCAGGCCCTCCCAGGACTTCTTGGGGCTGATCTGCGGGGCCATCGGGTGCTTGCCGAAAAGCACACCTGCGATCAGCCCTCCGGTGTCGCTCATCGTCACGACCAGCACGAACGCCACGATCCGCGCGGCGCCCTGTTCGGCAGCGATCATCAGCACCGCGAACGAGGCTAGCAACGGCACGTACGCAATGATCGACAAGCTGGCCGCCACATCGCGGACGTAGCCGGCCGAGCCTTGCGGCATCCGCCAGATCATGGCAGCGATGACGGTGATTCCGACGCAGCTGAGCACCAACCCGATCATGGGCAGGCCAACCGGGAACATCTCACCGAAGACGTACGGCAGGAGGGCGACCAGGACGCAGCCTGCCACGATCGGGACCGGCGCTGCGCGCATGCCCTGCCGGCCCAGTTCACGTTGGAGTTCGCGGGCCGCGGCGGCCGTGGCCGCGGCGATCAACAGGACGAAGCCCAGGTGAAAGAAGCGCAAGCAGACGACCGCAACGGCTCCAAAACCGACTCCTACGGCAATCGCCGCGGGCAGATGGCGGCCCACCCGGCCGTAAGCAGGCGTCGGCGGGCGATCGATCGGTGCGTCAGCGGACACAGTCACCGGACTGCCCGAGTTCTAGACCTCAAGTAGCTCGGTTTCCTTGTGTTTGAGGACTTCGTCGATCTCCTCGACGTGTCTCTTGGTCGAGGCGTCGAGCTGCTTCTCTGCCCGGGTGACCTCGTCCTTACCGACTTCGGAGTCCTTCACCATCTTGTCGAGCGCCTCCTTGGCGTGCCGACGAGCGGCGCGAATCGAGATCCGCGCTTCCTCAGCCTTGTGTTTCGCCAACTTCGTGTACTCCTTGCGGCGCTCCTGAGTGAGCTGGGGCAACGTGATGCGAATGGTGTTGCCATCATTCGATGGGTTGACACCCAGGTCGGAATCGCGGATGGATCTCTCGATCGCGGCCATCGCTGTGCGGTCATAAGGCGTAATCAATACGACCCGGGCGTCGGGCACCTGGAAGGTGGCTAGCTGTTGCAGCGGGGTCTGGGTGCCGTAGTACTCGGCCGTGAGCTTGGCGAACATCGCGGGGTGCGCCCGTCCGGTACGGATCGCTGCGAACTCCTCTTTCGCGTACTCGATCGCGTTGGCCATTTT
>DATFQP010000154.1:0-4788 GCA_035264145.1 Propionibacteriaceae bacterium | reverse complement strand
GTGGTTGCCGGCACCGGCCTGGCCCACCAGTTGGCCTGATCAGAAGCCTGTCCGCTCGAGGGCGTGACCCATCACAGATGTGCCACTCGGTGACCTCCACCCAAGCCGGTGCCGAACGGTTGACCCACTCCCTACAGGAAGGACTAGGCCCGTGCCCATGCTGGCAGAACTCGTCGACGCCGTCGTCGGTGTCGACACCCACCGCGACATCACCCACGAAGTCGAGCTCGCGCTCCCGACCGGCACTGCGATCGGGACACGAAAGATCAGCAATGACAAACTCAGGCTTTGCCGAGTTGCTGGCCTGGATCGTCGACCATGCGCCGGGACCGCGGGTGGTCGTCTCGATCGAGGGCACCCGCAGCTTCGGTGTCGGGCTGGCCCGGGCGGTCGCTGCCGCCGGCCTAACCGTCATCGAGTGCGAGCAGCCCAACCACAAGGCCCGCCGCGGGAAGGGCAAGTCCGACCCGATCGACGCCCATCTCGCGGTGCTCGCCGCGCTACGCCTAGCTGCCGACCGGCTACCGGTGCCGCGTGCCGATGGCGACCGCGAAGCGCTGCGGATCCTGCTCGGCGCCCGCCACGAGCTCACCGTGGTCACCACCGCCCAGACCAACCGGCTCCGGGCGCTGCTGCTGGGCGGCGGGGACACCGAGCGTGATCTGGCTCGTGCGACGCTCACCGATCCCGTACTCCTCGCTTTGGTGCGGCGACGAGAACAACCACATGCCAGCCGCGAGCAGGCGGTGCGGCACGGCGAGATCCGACGCCTGGCTCACGCCGTCCGGGCGGGGCGTCACACTTTGGCGGCCAACCGGGCTCAGGTGCAAGCCATCGTGGACCAGATCGCTCCCGGGTTGACCGAGCGCCGCCGCATCGGCGCGGTCACCGCAGCTCAAGCCATCGTGTCTTTCTCCCATCCCGGACGGTGCCGAAGCGACGCCGCCTTCGCCGCACTGTCGGGCACCAGTCCATTGCAGGCCAGCAGCGGCAAGACCGTTCGGCATCGGCTCAACCGCGGCGGAGACCGGGCCCTGAACTGCGCGATCCACACCATCGCCGTGACCCGCATGCGGTGCTGCCCGACGACCAAGAACTACGTCGCCCGCCGCACCGCCGAGGGCAAATCCAGCCGTGAGATCCGGCGCTGCCTCAAGCGCTACATCGCCCGCGAGCTCTACCGCGCCCTCAACGCCAGCGCCACACTCACCGCCCAGACACCGGCAGCTCCAGCGGCCGCTTGACAAACATAGAAGCGTCAGAAGGTTGGGGGTTCGAATCCCTCCGGGTGCGCCAATGTTTCACCTAGTCAAGAACCTCTTTTCGCGTTCAGCCGGCATCTGCGCCTGGTGCGGGTGGGCTCTGGGAGCCATTGCGGGAGCGATTCGACCTAAGCAGCGCCTCCGACATCCGGGCGGCAGCTACGCGCTTCTGGCCTTCGACGAGATGCCCGTATACATCTTTCGTAATCGCGACGCTCGAGTGTCCGAGAACTTCTGAGACCACGTAGAGGTCGGTGCCTTGGGCCAGCATCAACGACGCCCCTGAGTGGCGCAGCTCATGCAGGTGCCAGTGGCCGAGGCCGGCCCGCCGGCAGTTCCGAGAGAACCAGTGCGGCACGTTGTCCGGGTCCAGTGGCGTTCCCACGGCGCTCGGAAGAATCAAGTCGTATTCCCGCCAGGCTGGCCCGATTGCGATCCGCTCCTCGGCCAGACGAGCGCGGTGGCGCCGCAGCAGTTCGACCAGTTCCGGGGTCAGGAAGAGGGTTCGCCTTGAGCGGGCGGTCTTGAGTTCACCGATCACGAGACGTGTGCGCAGCTCGGAGGTCTCCGTACGGTCTCGAATTCGTTTCACTGCGTGTGTGACCTTCAGCGTCGCGGCATCCCAGTCCAGAGCCGACTAGTGCAACCCCAACGCTTCTCCGCGCCGCAGCCCGAATGCGAGCATGACGGTCAGCAACGGCTCGTCTCGCGTACCTCGCACCTGATCAAGAAGAGTCCTTGCTTGGTCAACAGAGAGCGCTCGACCTTCGTCGCTCCGAACCCGCGGTGGGGCCGAGAGCGCGGCCGCGTTGCGCGAAACAAGGCCTTCCCGCTCGGCTTGCTTCAGAGCACGGCGAAGCACGGCTCGAATGATGCGGACCGTATTGGCGCTGTAGCCTGCGTTGTGCTTCCAGGCTAGGAGCTGATCAACATCGGAGACTGTCAGCTTGCGCAGAACCTTTCGGCCCATCGAAGGCTTGATGTGCAGCCGCACCGTGTCTGCGTAGCTGTCGAAGGTCTTCTCGCTCACTTGCCCGGGAAGACTTTTCGTCATCCACCGATCCAAGAAAGCGGCGACCGTTAGCCGGTCGTAGGGAACCGGCAAGCCTGCGTTGAGCTCGCCCCGCAAGTCCCGCAGCTTGCGTAGCACTTCGGCCTTCGTCGCGCCACTCACTTTCTTACGGATCCGGTGTCCGTCCGGACCGTAACCGAGGGAGGCCGCGCCTCTCCAGCGGTCGCCATCGAGATACACCGAATCCTCGCCGCGTCCGCGGCGACCCGTCACCGCAGCTCCTCGGCGAGAGCCGCCATGAAGTCGGCGAGTGCTGCTTGTGGGATACGCCGCGACGCGCCGATTTTCACCGATCGCAGTTGCCCCAGCCGCATTAGCTCGTAGACCTTGCTGCGTCCGATGCTCAGCTGGGCGGCGGTCTCCGCTGGACTCAACAACAACTTCTCCATGTTCCTTACCTCCCGGCTTTGAGGACCCGGAACCTGACTGGCCCGAATGGTGGGGCGCAGATCCGAAATCGATGTCGTGGAGGAGCGGCTACGACGCCTTTGTTCATCGCGCTTGCCCACGGGATGTGCGGTGGGCAATGTTGAGATCGTGCGAACGAAGGGTCAGCCCTCATCCCACCATGATCGAACCTTCAAGTCCCTTCAGCGCTCGTTCCGCCCTTCCTGTGGACAACTGTGCCGTGAACCGCTGTGGTCCGTCCTGAATCCGTAAGTCCTGGACGGGTCGCTGGCGGTCGCGTCCTAGAAAGCGTGATGATTGAGCCGCCGCGTGGCGTCGCAGGTTGATGAGATGCGTGCAGATGTAGTTCGGCACCTGCATTCAGGTCATTGGGCTAACGCGAATAGGCACCACCAGACGTGGCGAGTGCCGCCGAGCACCTTGATCATCTATGCCCAAAATTACCTAGAAGGAGCCAGCGTGGAAAGCTCCACGTTGACGTGCGGTACAAGATCATCAGTCATGGGGCAAGATCATCTATAGCTCTTGACCCCCAGATCGGCGAGCTCATGGCTAGAGCGACAGACTGAGCGTGGCACTGAGCCCTTAGCAGGTTCCTTAGCACGCACTCGTGCATAGTTGCCCAAGCCGTTGGGCCTAGGTTGGGCCCAATTTCTGGCGCGCCGGGTTCTCTCGCTTGCTCGGCCTTGATGTTGCTCGCCGACCGTGCTGCGGTAGGGCTTCCTTGAGTGGGCCGCGGCCAGGTCGGGTTTTCAACGGTATTGGCCCGAAGACGGGCGACACGACGAGTCTCCAGCCGGTAGTAAGTCATGGGAAATTGTGGACGGGCGGCCCGAGGGATCTGCAGCTCGACGGGAAGGTTCCCGAGGTCCCGCTGCAGCGCTCGTTGGCCTACGGGATAGACGCCACGACGGGGCGGCCCTTGACGTCGACTCAGCCGTGCAGGGTCATCCGCAGGCCGGCGTCGGCGGGGCGAACGTGCGGGCCGATCGGTGGCAGCGCCTCGACGCCGACCGGAAGGCGTACGTCGGACTCGTCCAGGCTGAGGCCGTTGCCTGGCGTGGTGCCCAGGATGATCCGGCCGTCATCGACGTCCCAGTCGGCGCTCACCCCGGCCGGCAGGGGGAGCCCTTGGACCTCGGTGAGCGAGTGGTTGGATACCGCCGCTGCGGCCGGGGCCAGGTGACCGAAGAAGCCGACCGGGCTGACGGGCAGGTCGTGCCCAGCCGCCAGGGCGGCGACCCGGAGGAAGTGGCTGATCCCCCAGCCGGCGCCGGCCTGAACCAGGTCGACCGCGTGGCCGCTGATCAGCGGGAGGTACTGATCGACGCCGGTCAGGTTCTCCCCGGTGGCGACCGCGGCGCGCACCTGCCGGGACACCGCCGCCAGGCCCACCGCGTCCCACCGTCGCAGCGGCTCCTCCACCCAGGCGAGGTCGACGCTCTGCTCAAGTGCGGCCACGTAGCGCACGGCCTGCTTGCCGTTCCAGCACTCGTTGGCGTCGAGGGCGAGAACAGGGTGGTCGACGCCCAAGGCGTCGCGCACCACCGCCAGCCGCCGCAGGTCGTCATCGACGTTGCGGCCACCCTTGAGCTTGGCGCCGGTGAAGCCGGCCTGCGCGAACGAGGTGTACAGGGCATGGAGCTGGTTGTCGTCCAGGCCGGCGTCCAGCCCGGAGGCGTAGCCCGGGACGGCGCGGTCGCGGGCGCCAAGCAGCCGCCACAGCGGCTCACCCGCCGCCTTGGCCTTGATGTCCCACAACGCGAGGTCGATCGTTCCGATGGCGCCGTAGACGGAGCCGGCGTGGCCGGCCTTGAACGTCCAGGCCAGCATCCGGTCGAACAAGGCGGTGACCGACCGGGGGTCCTCGCCCTCCACAGCCGGGAACACCCTGTCGATGGGACCGCCGTGGCCGATGGCGACGCCCGTGAGGTCGGAATCGGTCTCCACGAGCACCACGCTCGACGGGGTCTCGTTCCCCGGCATCACCCCGTTCACGTCACCGATCCGCCGCCCCCAGTCCAGCACGGTCGGGACGATCCGGTA
>DATFQP010000153.1:0-3930 GCA_035264145.1 Propionibacteriaceae bacterium | reverse complement strand
CCGAAGGGCACCTCGTCGAAGGCCAAACCACCACAAGCTGGAAGCAAGCCCTCGCCCAACTCGCCCTCATCTACCCCGACCGAATCAACCCCTACCTGTGACCAAAGCCAACTGCCTTACACAAAAGACTTGACATGCTCGCTGCGGCCGCTTTCAGTTGCTCCAACCGGGTAATCCGGTCAATCCGCGCCGCGTCACTCACACCACCGACATTCCGAAGATCCGCGCATCCCGCAACGGCCTCGGCCAACACCGACAGCATCCCGTCCAGCCGATCGCGTAGCGGATCCACCGGTACAGCGATCTCCGGCACCGACGCCACCCCGACTGACATAGCTCAAACGCTACAGACCACCACCGACACTTTTCGTGCGCCTGTTCGATTAACACGGTGATCGAAGATTATGCCGGATGTCTCGGAATTGCTGTTTGGACTCGTTCTCGCTGAAGCCGAACACCACCCGCCATCAGCACGTCGATGGCGGCCGCTCAGCTCTGACAGGCCGAAGTTTCCAGCCTCGGCCACTGGTTGCTCGTCATCAGCGGTTGGCGCGCACGCCCTGGGATTGTCATGGCTTCGTCGGCCAGTCATCGCCGTCGATGAGCTCAGCAGTCGTCGAATCCGAGCCGCCCGGAGCGCCGGACCCGAGATCCTGACAACAGAAGCTACTTCTTCTTCTTTTTCTTCTTCTCTTTCTCCATGACGCGGTCAGCTTTCCGCTCCACGCGCTCAGCTTCGGACTTGCTGAGGTTGCCGGCCTTCCGTTGTTGCGCGGCTCGGGCCTTGGCGTTCTTGGCGTGCTTCGCATCGGGCATCGGGTAGTTCCCGGACTCTTTCTTTGCCTTCGGTGTTTTGGCGCGCTCAGGCAAGCCGAAGTCCTTGGCTGGCAGCTTCTCGCGCTTCTTCGCGCTCAGGTCCGCCACCTCAATCACCCCCTCGGGTTGTCACATCTCAGTTTGCCCTCAGAGCTCAGTCCAGGCCTGCTTTATCGACGCGTCGGTGGAAGCGCATTCCAGCCATGCCGCCGAGGATGGCGCCAGCCAAACTCGCTACCGCAATGCCGACGGCGGTCAGCAGACCGGCCGTAGTCAGCGTCCCCTCATTGACGGGTATGCGGGGGAGGTTCAGGCCGGCCAGGATGTTGTACCGGGACCCGGCGATGGTCGCGAGAACTGCCACCACGATGGCGCTGATCACTGCCCATAGCCAAACCGCGACCCCTTGGCGGAGTCCGTTGAACCGAGCCATCCGGCCGGCAACGTAACCGCCGCAGAAGTAGGCGACGAAGATGATGGCGAGCAGGGCGATGCCACCGGCGATTCCCACACTTTGCACTTCTCCAGCGGTCGGGTTCGTCGTGTTGACGTCATTGGTGTAGCCGAGTGCGGTGCCTGCGCCGGCCACCAGCGCAGTGAGCAGCACCGCCATGCCTGTAGCCGCCAGCCAGCCGAAGAAGGCGGAGCCAAGCTTTATACCGCCGAACTCCTCCTTCTGGCGCGCCACCACCTCTCGTCGATCCGGAAGGACCGGGGCGACTTCGGCTGACCGGAAGTCGTGATCTTGGCTGATCGGGGAAGCGTCGCTTTCGGGCGGCGGGACGGCGGTGGTCATGGCAGCTCCTATGGGTTCGAAAGATCAGAACTACCCACGGACTCTACGATCTCAGGCTGCTCCACATGGCAGAAACACCCAGCCTCATCACAGATTCCGCGGACGTGCGTCGCCGGGGGTCATATGCTCGCGATAGGCCACAAGAAGGAGTCGACCCGGCATGCTGGTTGGAGTTCCGACCGAGGTCAAGAACCACGAATACCGGGTTGCCATCACTCCGGCGGGTGTACACGAGTTCACCCGGCACGGGCATTCGGTTCTCGTCGAATCCGGTGCGGGTGTCGGTTCGTCGATCACCGATCGGGAGTTCTCCGCTGCCGGGGCGACCATTGTCTCCGACCCGGACGACGTGTGGGCCAAGGCTGAACTGGTCTTGAAGGTCAAAGAGCCGATCGCCGTCGAATACGACCGGATGCAGGAAGGCCAGACACTGTTCACCTACCTGCATCTGGCTGCGAACAAGGATTGCACTCGGGCGTTACTGAACGCCCACGTGACCGGTATCGCGTACGAGACGGTCCAGCTGCCGAACGGCTCCCTGCCCCTGTTGGCACCGATGAGCGAAGTAGCCGGCCGCCTTGCGCCGCAGGTCGGTGCCTATCACCTGATGCGCCAGGGCGGTGGTCGTGGGACGTTGATGGGCGGGGTCTCGGGCGTTTACGCGGCCAAGGTCGTGGTCATCGGGGCCGGCGTGTCCGGTATGAACGCCGCGGCCATTGCCCTCGGCATGCAGGCAGAGGTCTTACTCCTCGACAACAACATCGACAAGCTGCGCGAGGCCGACCGGATCTATCAAGGTCATCTACAGACCGTGGCCTCCAGTGCGTACGAGATCGAACGGGCGGTGGTCGACGCCGACCTGGTCATCGGTGCGGTGCTGGTGCCGGGCGCCAAAGCCCCCACGCTGATCAGCAACGACCTCGTCTCGCGGATGCGGCCCGGAAGTGTGCTGGTCGACATCGCCATCGATCAAGGTGGCTGCTTCGAGGACAGCCGTCCCACCACCCACGCGGAGCCGACGTTTCGCGTACACGACTCGGTGTTCTATTGCGTTGCCAACATGCCGGGAGCGGTACCCAATACCTCGACCTATGCACTCACCAACGTCACGCTCCCGTACGCGCTGAGCCTCGCCGATCGTGGGTGGCACGACGCTTTGAAGGCCGACCCGGCCCTCGCTCTCGGCCTGAACACATACGACGGGTCAGTGACCAATGCCCCCGTCGCCGGAGCCCACGGCGTATCTGCCCGGGACCTGGCCGACGTACTGAGCTGAGCGTCCGTGTCGACGCCCCCGGCTGCGATCCGCGCCTTCCTGGATCACCTGGCCGTAGAACAAGGTGTCTCCAAGCACACCGCCAGCGCCTACCGCCGTGACCTCGCGCGCTACGCCGACTATCTCGCCGAGCACGGTCTGGCCGATCTGAATGCCGTGAGCCAGGGGACGATTTCTGATTACGCCGCGAGTCTGCGGGAGGGCGTCCGAGACGGTGACGGCTGGCGACATCCGCCGCTGGCGGCGGCCAGTGTGGCCCGGGCCGTCGTCTCAGTGCGGAGCCTGCATCGCTTCGCCCACAGCGAAGGCATGACGGAAGGGGATCCCGCTCGAGCCGTGACGCCACCGAGGCCGCCCCGCCGGTTGCCCAAGGCGCTCAGCGTCGCCCAAGTTCAGACCTTGCTGGCTGCTCCCGGGGAGGACACTGAGCTTGGCTTGCGGGACACCGCGTTGTTGGAACTGCTCTATTCCACCGGAGTCCGGATTTCTGAGGCGGTTCAACTCGATGTGGACGACGTCTGGCACGCGCTGCGCTCACCCGTTGATCAGACTCCGACTCTTCGCGTCCTCGGTAAGGGCAACAAGGAGCGCATCGTGCCGATCGGCTCCTACGCTCGCGCAGCGCTCGACCGCTATCTGGTGCGGGCCCGTCCAGTACTCGTCGCGCGCGGCCCGGGCTCCCCGGCCCTGCTACTCAATGCGCGAGGTGGCCGGCTGAGTCGGCAGAGCGCATGGACAGTGCTCGCCACGGCTGCCGAAAAGGCTGGCATCAAGGGGGACGTTTCACCGCATACGATGCGACACTCCTTTGCCACCCATCTGCTGGACGGGGGCGCGGACATCCGGGTCGTCCAGGAGTTGCTGGGCCATGCGTCGGTAGCCACCACCCAGATCTACACCATGGTCACCGTCGACCATCTCCGGCAGGTCTACCTCACATCGCACCCTCGCGCGTACTAGGCTTCGGCGGGATGGAAGGGGAGCGAGCAGCCACGACCGACGCCTCGGAAGCGGCCATGGCCGCCGAAGAGCTCGAGGCGCT
>DATFQP010000152.1:0-2980 GCA_035264145.1 Propionibacteriaceae bacterium | reverse complement strand
AATGCTCGACAATCTTGCCGTTCTCGACTCGAAAGAGGTCCACTACGGCACTACCGCGATCATCCGGGTAATTTTCGAGATGGCTATGCGTTACGACCAGATCGCCCTCAGCGATCATCCGTTTTATGTCGAGGTGTAGTTCGGGGAACTCTTCGCGGATCCACTTGACGTATCCGATAAAGGCTTCGGGCCCGTCGGCCGCCTGCGGATTGTGCTGAATGTACCGGTTGCCGACGTAACGCTTGACCGCGCCCTCAGGGTCACCGCCGTTGAACGCCTCCTCGTAGTACGACCGAACCACCCGCTTGTTTTCGTCTAAGTGCGTCATGCCGCCTCCGATCGATGTTGTGATTCTGACAGAGCACCACGGTATGACCCTGCCGCACGGGCAGCTATCCGTTCGTCGGGGCCAACAGTGCGCGGAGGGCGAGCTGGTCGCTTTCCCGCCAGGCCTCCGTCCCCGCTTGGACGACGCCGGAGCGTGCGACACAGTGGAGATGGGCAGGAGGTGCGTTGTGAGTAACTCAGAGCAGGTCAACGCGATGATTGAGGCTTTCCTCGACGTGTCGCGGTCCGCCGCGGCGTAAGCCGATCGACCGGATGCGGCTCAACGGCGCGACGCGCTCCAGCTCAACAACATCCGGGCCGAACCGGTATTGATGACCCGGTCCTCGGTGACACCACACTCCGCGGCGCGGTCACAGCCGATGTACTGCCACTCCAGCTGACCCGGTGCGTGTGCATCGGTATCAATTGAGAACCAGCAACCGAGATCGACAGCCAGCTTGAGCAGATTGCGCGGCGGGTCTTTGCGCTCCGGTCGGGAGTTGATCTCGACTGCGACGTCGTTGTCTCTGCACGCGGCAAAGACGGCTGCGTGGTCGAACTCGGACTGCGGACGTCCACGGCCGACAACGATCCGACCAGTGCAATGTCCCAGGATGTCCATGTTGGGGTCTCCAATTGCCGCGAGCATCCGTTTCGTCATCACGTCGCGGGGTGAACGCAGTTTGGAATGCACGCTCGCGACGACGATGTCGAGTGCCGCAAGCACGTCTTGAGTCTGATCGAGACTTCCATCCTCGTTGATGTCAACCTCGATGCCGCTGAGAACACGAAATGGTGATGCTCCAGCATCTGCTTCGGCGGCAAGTTGACCGTTGACGCCCTCGACTTCTTCCAGTTGCCGCATGAGGCGCTCAGTCGAGAGTCCGTTCGCGATGGTGAGGTTGGGCGAGTGATCGGTCATGACGATGTACTCGTGCCCCAACGAACGCGCCGCATACGCCATCTCCATGATCGGACTTCCGCCGTCGGACCAGAGCGAGTGCGTGTGACAGTCACCTTGCAGCGCGCGTCGCAACGCGTCACCAGCGGCAGCAAACGGTTGCGGCGCCGCTTCCAACTTCTCGAGATAATCGGGGACCTTGCCCGCCAGCGCTTCCAGTACTACGGCTTCTGTCGCTTCACCGATTCCTTTCAGCGAGCGAAACCCCTTGGTGCTGGCCATGCGTCCCAATTCGCCGGGTTCGAGCGCGGAGATCGTCTCGGCGGCTCGACGGAATGCAGCGACGCGATACGTCGGCGCCTGTGAACGCTCCAAGAGGAAGGCGATTCGCTTCAACGCCTCCACCGGATCCATGAGGTCCGAGCCTAAGGTGACTTGTGCGGTTGAGCTGATAGATGGCAGGTTCGACGAGCTGGTTGCAGGGACGGCCTCCATGGGGCGCGGCTAGCGGCCAGGGTTCATCCTGCGGACCCGCCAGATCTGCTCCGCAGGCCACTTCCTCGCCCAATCTGGGTCCACCAACCCATCACCACGAAGCTCGGCAAGGCCATCAGGTGCCCGAATCTCGAACAGGTCCAGCACTTCAAAGCCGCTCACTCGCAGGAGGCGGATCCAATCGCCGTACCCGAGGTGAAATTCGACGCCCGACTGGTCGGCCCACTCGAACCGATGCATCCCGAAGTACGGGCGCAGCAGCCGATCGGCTGCCGGCCCTTTGTCGTTCGTCTCGGGCACCGTCAGCACCCAGAACGTGCCGTTGCCGAGGAAGCCGAGTTCACCACCAGGGCGCAGGATGCGGGCAGCCTCGGGAATCCAGCGGTGCGGATCGGCCCAGACAGCGGCGCCGTACTCGCTGACGGCCAGGTCGAAGTAGGCATCGGGCAGGCGGTGTCCTCGGCGTTGCCGTGGATCAGCGGGAAGTGGAGGTCGTGCTCGTCCTGCAAGCGTCGCGCCGTCTTGAGCTGCTCGGCGGAGTTGTCGATCCCGGTGACGTGGGCGCCGCGCCGGGCGAGCCAGGGGCACCGAAGTAGGCGGTTCCGCAGCCGAGCTCCACGACATCCATGCCGACCACATCGGCCGGGAGCGCGTGGAGTTCGTCCTCGGGGATGCCGAAGATGCCCCACGTGATCTCCTGGCGGACCCACGCCCGCGCACCCGGGGCGGCGTACAGCGGTGCGTTGACCTCGTCCCAGTACGCGCGGTTACGGGCGATGTGCTCAGGTAGCTCGTGTCCGGTCATCGGCGGATAGTAGCGTCGCGGGTCGACCAAGCAACCCTCTCGGATGCTTATTTACCTGGTGCTGTTCCTCATGCCTGCCAGTCGCTTGCCAGTGCACGAAGACAACGTCCTCGTTGGCGGCGATATCCATGACCTTCAACCGTAGGTCAGGCGACGCCTGACCGGCATCAGCTATCAACTCTTTGACCCCGCCCATTCCAGATTGCTCTGGATGCAGGGATGTATGATCATGATAGTTATCAGCGAAATACTCGTGCACAGCATCGAGGTTGCCCCGCATAACTTCCTGGTAGCCATTCTCAATGAACCGCCGGCCAAGCTCCTTGTTTTCTTCGGCGGACATCGGATGTCGCCTTTCTGAAGCAAAGATGTTGACGTTTCGGGGTTCGTGGCCACAATATCCTGCTCAGACAACCTCGGTGACTCATCACTCGATCCGACCGGTTCGCCAT
>DATFQP010000151.1:0-8412 GCA_035264145.1 Propionibacteriaceae bacterium | reverse complement strand
GTACGAGTGGAAGTCACAGGTGCACCGGACGCGGCGTCGTCGATTCTGGCGGAGATCACCCCGGCCGCTGTGGCCGAGATGGGCATCGTCTCGGGCAGCACGATGTGGGTGGCGGTCAAAGCCTCCGATGTCGATGTCTATCCCGCCCCGTCGTGAGCCGCTGAGATGGCACGTGGCAAGGGCGGAAGAGCGTCAAGGGTCTGGCTCCGGCCGTCATCGGGTACTACCCTGCGGTCAGGCGCCGTACGTGCGATCGCGACGAACGAGGATATGTGTCAAGTCCGAATGGCCTGAGCCGGCATCCGGCGAGCATCCGCGATGTCGCCCGAATCGCTGGTGTGTCACGGCAGACCGTCTCGCGAGTGATCAACTCTCATCCGAGCCTGAGACCGGAGACTCGAGACCGGGTTCAGGCTGTGATCAACCAACTCGGCTACCGGCCGAATCGAGTTGCACGCGCATTGGGAGGTAATCGATCGCACACGATTGGGGTGCTGGCATCCCAACGCACTCAGTACGGTCCAGCTGCAGCTATCCAAGGCATCGAGAGTGCGGCGCAGGAGGTCGGCTACGTCGTCAACACGACGAATCTGGTCAACAGCACTCCCGCTGCCATCAGAGAAGCGCTCGCCCAACAGCTAGAGCAGATGGTCGACGGAATCGTGATCATCGCGCCGCAGACGCCGGTGCTTGACGAGCTGAATGAACTCGAGCTGACCATTCCGTACGTGCTGTTGCACTTCCGCTCGCCGGATGATCCCCACGAGCTCTTCGTCGATCAGCTGGCCGGCGCGAAGGCTGCCGTGAGGCACCTTCTCGACCTCGATCACCGCATGATCCACCATCTCGCCGGGCCCCAGGAATGGATGGAAGCCCAGGCCCGGCTATCCGGATTCCAACAGACGCTCACCGAGGCCGGCATTCGGCCGCCGGCCTCGCTGTTCGGAGATTGGACCGCCGAGTCCGGATATCAGCTAGGGCATGCGTTGATTGCGCATAACGACGTCACGGCGATCTTCGCTGCCAATGATCAGATGGCGCTGGGTCTCGTGCACGCGCTTCGCGATCTGGGCCTCGACGTGCCGCAGGATGTCAGCGTCGTCGGATTCGACGACATCCCCGAGGCCGCCCATTTTTGCCCTCCGCTGACGACGGTCCGGCAGGACTTCAACGAACTCGGGCGCCAGTGCGTTGCGCGGCTGATCAACCCGTCGATCCAGAACATGGTGACTTCGGGCGCGGCCTTGCCTCCGGCACTGGTCGTTCGGAACAGCACCGCCATGTCTCCGCGTCGATAACGATCTCCCCGCTTTTGCACCTATTCGCGTCGATGAGCGTTGCCGGCCAGTATTGTCCACTTGACACCGCCACGGTGCTTCAACCTAATATGTGACCGGTCTCATGGCCGATGCCGCACGAGGACGACGGAGTCTGAGCGCATGCTTCTCGCTTTTCGCGACCGCCCAGGGCGCAAACTGGGCAATAGCGTCGCCATCAGCCCTCACTTCCGCGCACCTGCCCAGTTCCAGCAAACGACACCAGTGCGCGCTCTACCTGCGCGAGAGACGGGTACATCAACCGGTTCTCCGGCCTCAGTGGCGGCCGAACCTCGTCCTTACGGCGCGTACAGCCGCGAGGAGACCTACCGAAAGGAACGTGCGTGAACAGAAGAAGACTTCTCGCTGGCGTCGCCGCGACGACCGCGCTGACGTTGGGACTGAGCGGCTGCGGCGGAGGCGGCCGCGCCGGCGTCCAGAGTTCTACCGAGGCTGGAGGCAACAAGGGGGCTCTCATCGGGATCGCCATGCCGACCAAGACCTCCGAGCGTTGGATCGACGACGGAAACAACGTGAGCAAGAAGCTTGAAGAGTTGGGTTACAAGGTCGACCTGCAGTACGCCAACGACAAGGTTCCGGATCAGCAGCAGCAGATCGAGTCCCAGCTCAACAAGGGAGCCAAGGCACTGATCATCGCCGCGATTGACGGCACGGCTCTCACTCAGCAGTTGAAGTCGGCCGGTGACACCGGCGTGAAGGTGATCGCCTATGACCGGCTGATCAACGGCTCACCCAATGTCGACTACTACGTGACATTCGATAACAACAAAGTGGGGGTCCAGCAGGGCACGTCGTTGCTCACCGGTCTGGGAATCCTGGACAAGGACGGCAAGGACACCGGGAAGAAGGGTCCGTACAACATCGAGCTGTTTGCCGGTAGCCCTGATGACAACAACGCCAAATTCTTCTGGGATGGCGCCATGAGCGTGCTGCAGCCGTACATGGACAAGGGCGTGATCAAGGTCCCCTCCGGCCAGACCCAGTTCAGCCAGGCCGCGATTCAGCAGTGGCAGCTCAAGACTGCTCAGGACAGGATGGAAACCATCCTCAATGGCTTCTACTCCAAGGACAACAAGAAGCTGGACGGCGTGCTCGCGCCGTACGACGGCCTTTCCCGGGGCATCCTCAACGCCGTCAAGTCGGCTAAGATCCCGGATCCGATCGTGACGGGCCAGGATGCCGAGAAGCCGTCGGACAAGTTGATCTTGGACGGCGTGCAGTACTCGACGATCTTCAAGGACACCCGGAAGCTCGGCGATACCGCCGCGACGATGGTCGACGCAGTGCTGAACGGCAAGGAGCCTGAGGTCAACGACACGAAGACCTACAACAACAAGATCAAGGTCGTCCCGTCGTACCTGCACGAATCGGTGATCGTCACCAAGGACAACCTGTACAAGGAAGTGGTCGACACGGGCTACTACACCAAGGAAGAGGTCGAGAAAGGCGAGTAAACCACGAGAGGGCGGCGGTGGACACCGCCGCCCTCTTCCGCAACGAGATCCTGCTGGCCCCTCTCCCCCGGCCGGCACCACTCAAGGGAGACAGATGGCTGACCACATCCTGGAAATGCGCAATATCAGCAAGACCTTCCCTGGTGTCAAGGCGTTGCAGGATGTCAGCTTGTCGGTCGAGCGCGGTGAAGTGCACGCCATCTGCGGCGAGAACGGAGCTGGCAAGTCCACGCTGATGAAGGTGCTGTCCGGAGTGCACCCCTATGGAAGCTACGAAGGCGACATCGTCTTCGAGGGTCAGACCGCGACGTTCCACAACATCCGAAACTCCGAAAAAGCCGGCATCGTCATCATTCATCAGGAGCTGGCGCTCAGCCCGTACTTGTCGATCGCGGAGAACATTTTCCTGGGCAACGAACGCCGCAAGGGGGTCCTGGTGGACTGGAACGCCACCAACCTCGAGGCCGCGAAGCTGCTCGCGAGGGTAGGACTCAAAGAGAACCCGATCACCAAGATCGTCGACATCGGAGTCGGTAAGCAACAGCTGGTGGAGATCGCGAAGGCGATGTCGAAGGACGTGAAGCTGCTGATCTTGGATGAGCCGACCGCGGCTCTGAACGACGAGGACTCCGCCCACCTGCTCGACCTCATCCGGGGGATGCGCGACCACGGCATCACGAGCATCATCATCAGCCACAAGCTGAATGAGATCCGCGCCATCGCCGACAACGTCACCATCATCCGGGACGGTGAGACGATCGAGACGCTCGATCTTCGCGCTGGGGAGGTGTCGGAAGACCGGATCATTCGCGGCATGGTCGGGCGCGATCTAGCGCACCGCTTTCCCGAGCGTGAGCACAAGCCGGGACCCGAAGTTCTGCGAGTTGAGGACTGGACGGTGCACCATCCGCTGGAGAACAGCCGAGTGGTCGTCGACCATGCCAACCTTTCGATTCGTGCCGGCGAGGTGGTGGGCATCGCCGGTTTGATGGGCGCCGGGCGAACTGAGCTGGCCATGAGCATCTTCGGCCGCTCCTACGGGCATAACGTCAGCGGGCGGCTGTACCTGCACGGCAAGGAGATTCACGCTAGGTCGCCCCGCCAGGCTATTGACCACGGCATCGCCTATGCGACCGAAGATCGCAAGACCTACGGGTTGAACCTGATCGAGGACATCAAGCGGAATATCACCGCGGCGGCGCTCGACAAGCTTTCGCGTTGGGGCTGGGTCGACGCCAACCACGAACAGGTGGTGGCCAATGACTATCGACAGAGCATGCGGATCAAGGCGCCGAACGTTGCCGTTCTGGCCGGCAAGCTGTCTGGCGGGAATCAGCAAAAGGTCGTCTTGTCGAAGTGGATGTTTGCCAATCCGGACGTGCTGATCCTCGACGAGCCCACACGGGGCATCGACGTCGGGGCCAAGTACGAGATCTACACGATCATCAATCGGCTGGCCTCAGAGGGCAAAGCGATCCTCGTCATCTCCAGCGAGTTGCCCGAGTTGTTGGGAACATGCGATCGCATCTACGCGATGTCGGCCGGCCGCATCACCGGCGAAGTGCCGATTAGCGAAGCCAACCAGGAAGTGCTCATGCAGTACATGACCAAGGAAAAGGATGAGATCTATGACAGCTCCAGTCTCTGACGTCGTCGATCCACAGGCCCCGGTCGAGCCGCCTCGAACAGCCACCGGGGGCGGCATTGGGGCCTTCCTTGTCAGCAGGCTGCGCCAGATCGGCCTCTTCATCGCGCTGATCGCCATCGTGATCTTGTTCCAGATTCTCACCGGTGGCAATCTTCTGACCCCGCGTAACGTCACCAGCATCATCAACCAGAACGCCTACGTGCTGATCCTCGCCATCGGCATGGTCATGATCATCATTGCTGGCCACATCGACCTGTCGGTCGGCTCGGTAGTCGCCTTCGTGGGCGCGATGAGCGGCATCTTCATCGTCAACTGGGGTATGCCGTGGTGGGCCGGCATCCTGCTGGCTCTGGTGGTCGGTGCCATTATCGGCGCCTGGCAGGGGTTCTGGGTCGCGTATGTCGGAATCCCTGCGTTCATCGTCACGCTGGCCGGCATGCTGACGTTCCGTGGCCTGACCCAGATGGTCCTGAACAATGTCCCGATCACACCGTTCCCGCCTCAGTACGTCGAGATCGGCTCAGGGTTCCTTCCCGACCTCGGTGGCGGTACGTCGTACGTTGAGCCACTGACGGTGGTGCTGGGCCTGGTCGCCACTGCCGCCCTTGTGGTCCAAGAAGTTCGGGAACGCCGCAAGCGGGTGAAGCTCCAACTGGAGGACGAGCCAGCCGCCTGGTTCTGGGTCCGGGTGGCCTTCATCATCGTTTTCCTGCTGGGCATCACCTTCGTGCTGGCCAGCTACCGGGGCACTCCAATAGTCTTGGTCATTCTTGCCGTGTTGGTTCTGGTCTACTCGACGGTGATGAACCGCAGCGTCTTCGGCAGGCACGTGTATGCGCGTGGGGGCAACCTGCTGGCTGCGCAGCTATCCGGCGTGAACACCAAGAGGGTCGACTTCTGGCTCTTCGTCAACATGGGCTTCCTCGCGGCCATCGCCGGGATGACATTCACGGCCCGGAGCAACTCCGCGCTTCCTGGTGCCGGCACCGGCTTCGAGCTGGACGCCATCGCCGCGGTCTTCATCGGTGGTGCCGCCGTGACGGGCGGCATCGGCACGGTGACCGGCGCCTTGATCGGTGGCCTGATCATGGGTGTCCTCAACAGTGGCATGTCACTGCTAGGCCTCGGTACGGAGGTCCAGTCGTTCATCAAGGGCTTCGTTTTGCTGTTCGCCGTGGCTTTCGACATCTTCAACAAGCGGCGCGCGGCCAGCGCCTCCAAGTGATTGCGAGGAGCAGAGGGATAGCCGCAGACCCGGCACGAGCACTCGTCGTCGGGGTCGACTTCGGTACGCTTCCGGGCCGCGCGTTGGTGGTGCGGGTGACCGACGGCGCCAAGGAGGACGTCTACACCCCGGTTCAGGAAGATGTCGCCACCTACGACGAGCTGTGCGCCGAATACCGGACCTTGCACGACTACTGCGGGCGGGGCGAGAAGAAGGTGATGCACCATCGGGATCTCCGCCGCCGGGCGCACAGCAGCCAGGATGGGGTCCGACTGTGAGCATCGATGCGGAGATTCGCGACGTGGTGCAGCGCATTCGAGGCGAAGTGGCGGACCTGCATGACCATCTCCCCGGAACTCGCTGGTGGTCTGGACCGCGGGCAATCTGTCGGCGCGTGTGCCCGGCCGCAAACTGTTGGTGATCAAGCCATCCGGGGTGAGCTACGACGATCTGTCGCCCGCGAACATGGTCGTCACAGATTTGGAGGCCCATCTGGTCGAAGGCGACCATGCGCCCTCGAGCATGTGGGCGCCGAGAATCTTGGGCGTGCCGGGCCATTCGACCTACGCCACCGCCTGGGCGGCGCGAGGCGAACCGATCCCTGCGTGCTGACCATGATCAGAGCCGACGGAGCGGGACAGCACCGTGTGATGAGGCCCACCGGCCGCCAGCGCTGGTGATCGTCGACGCCGACACCACGCCCCGGCAGTTCGGCAACGAGCTCCGCTGGAACGCCGCCTACCACCACTTGCGTCTCGGCCGGTAGGCGGCCGACTGATCACACGGCACATTCCAGCCTGAGCTGGTAGCGGCGGCTGGGGTCGCCTGTGATCGTGGGGAGCTGCAGATCGTAGCCGTCGCCGAAGACGTTGTCGCGGTCCAGACTGACCCGACTCAGATTGCTGGCACTCTGCTCGTATCCGGACGTGGCGTAGGCGGCCTTGCACGTATCTTCCAACAGCGCAATCTGCGACGTGGCGATCTTGTTCGAGCCGTTGGTCGCCTTGGTCAGGCTGGGGTAGACCTCGAAGTGAATGTGCGGCCAGCGCCCCGAGTAGCAGGCGGGGAAGATCGTGGTGAATTTCACCGTGCCGTCGGCATCTGTCTCCTGGACCCCGCGCAGGTAGTTCTCCCCCTTCACTCCCTGCGAATAGAGGGAGTACTGCCCGTCACGATTGCAGTTCCACAGATAGACCGCGCCTGCGGCCAGCGGCTTCTTGCCGTCGGCGAAGTCCTTGATCGTCATGGTGACGGCGAGTGGCACGCCCTGGGCCTTGGTGGTGCTGGATCCGAAGCTGGACGTGATGTCACTGCGAACGATGCCGCTCTGGGTGAGCACGTTGGCGCCGTTGGAGCCATCGCCCGGATATGGGCCGGCCGTCTCCTCCGGCAGTTCGCCGTTTGCCGTGTCGCTGGTCTGCTGAGTTCCGGCGTCCCTGCCGCCGGGGTTCCCGCCGTCCGGCGGACCACCCGCACCGGTCGGCGCGCCTTCAGGACCGGTCGGTGCCGCGGCGGTGCCAGTTGTGTCATCGGAGCATGCGGCAAGACTGACGAGTCCAGTCCCGGCCAGACTGGCTCCGAGCACCAGTTTCAGCATGCCCCGGCGCTGCAGCAACCGAGGAAGGTCGTAGTCAAGCCCACGATCATGGTTATCGAGTTCGTCCTCGTGATGATCAACACGCATTCGACTGGTTCCTTCTGTGCCGGCGTTCGGTGAGTTGCGAACACCACGCTATGAGCGCCCGTGCGCCGATTGGCCCGCTGCGGTCGCCTTCATACGGCGGCCACAGCAGCTCACAGGACAGGCACAACCTCATCGTGCGCATCAGCGGCTACTCCCCGCCGACGTAGCCTGTCTCGGTGGCGCTCCTTCAGTCGGTTAACGTCGGCAGGCCGCAAACCAACCCGTACAAGAAGGCGAAGTCCACCGGGATCGGCAAGCGGCCGGTCGACCATCCGGTCGAGATACGCGCTCCCGGACCGAAGACGGTCGGGTTGGGCAGTGGCCTGGTAGGTGACTTCATCGGTGACACAAAACATCACGGCGGTGACAGCCAGGCGGTGTACGCGTACGCCCGGGAGGATTTGGACGCATGGCAGCAACAGCTGGGGCGGGAACTGCCGAACGGCTCATTCGGGGAGAACCTGTCCACACTGGACCTGGAGATCAACGAGGCTCGCCTGGGTGAGCAGTGGCGGATCGGTGGGGACGTCGTGCTGCAGGTGACGACGCCACGCATTCCGTGCGCAACCTTCCGCGGTTTTCTGGGGTTGCCTGGTTGGCTCAAGACCTTCACCGCTTTCGGCCACCCCGGTGCGTACCTCGGCGTGGTGTCCCCAGGCGCGATCGTCGCCGGAGATCCGATCGAGATCGTCCGTCGCCCCGATCACGAGGTGACCATCGAACTGGCTTTTCGCGCCCTGATGATCGATCGAGATCTGATGCCTCGGCTCCTGGAGGCGGGCGATGATCTTGACCCGGAACTCCGCCAGTCGGCGCTGGTGCGCTGAGCGTCCTTCCTCGGTCAGGTGAGGCGTTCGACGAAGCCTTTGACCCGGTCCCGGATGGCCGCCTCCTCGAGATCCAGGTGCTCCAGGATCGTGTACCGATCCGGCCGGGTGGCCGGCGCCTCGCGCACAGCCACAACGAATTGCTCGTCGGTGAGGCCCAGATCGGCGGGCGTGCGTGGCAACTCGTGCTGAGCCAGCCGACGTGCTATCAAGTCGAACATGTCGTCGTAGTCCCGT
>DATFQP010000150.1:0-14443 GCA_035264145.1 Propionibacteriaceae bacterium | reverse complement strand
GGCTGCCTGGGCAGAACAAACCCATCGTGTCGAGCTGAGCGCCCTGGTGACCTGTAACTCTTATCGCAACCCTGAGCTTCTGGCGGACATGGCGAGAACGATCGACCACATCAGCGGTGGCCGGCTCATTCTCGGCATCGGGGCAGGATGGTTCGAGAAGGACTACGACGAGTACGGCTACGAGTTCGGCACCGCGGGCAGCCGGATCGCAGCGCTCGGTGACGCTCTGCCTCGGATCCATGCCCGGCTCGGCAAGCTCAATCCGGCGCCGATGAGACCGATCCCCCTGCTGATTGGAGGTGGCGGCGAGAAGAAGACCCTTCGGCTCGTCGCTGAGCACGCCACTATCTGGCACGGCTTCGGCGATGCGGACACCTTGGCGCACAAGAATCGGGTGTTGGACGACTGGTGCAAACAGCTCGGCCGTGACCCAGGCGAGATCGAGCGGTCCACCGGAGCCAGAGAGGGCCCCGACAGTGTCGGCGATGCACTGTACGAGCTCGGTGAGCGGCTGATCACGGTCAGCACGGACGGCCGCGCTGGATTCGATCTTGGTCTGGTGAGCGACTGGATCCAATTCCGCGACGAACGAAACGGCGAACGACCGTGACTGGTTGGACCGGCGACATCGAGGCGATCACCGTTGGCAACTCCACCTTTCGTACCGTGCTGTTCACTGGCTCGAACCTCCAGCTCACCGTCATGAGCCTGGAGCCCGGAGAGGAAATCGGTCTCGAGATGCATGATCATCGAGACCAGTTCATCCGGGTGGAAGACGGCAACGCGACGGTCACGTTGGGCCCTAGTCAGGACAAGATCGACGAGACTCACCAGCTGGCTGACGACTGGGCGGTGATCGTGCCGGGGGGCACCTGGCACAACGTCATCAATACTGGAGACACGCCGCTGCGGCTCTACTCCTTGTACGCGCCGCCAGAGCATGCTGACGGCGTCATCCATCACACCAAGGCGGAGGCTGACGCGGCCGAGCACGGCTCCTGAGGCCGGCGTACGCAGCGTAAACGGCGACGGGTCTAGCTGACTGTCAGGCTGTTGCCGTTCGCCGTCACCTGCTTGGCGGCGAGCGGCGTGGTGGCGGGTCCGGTGACCACCGAACCATCGGTGATCGAAAACTTGCTGCCGTGGCATTTGCAGTTGATCGTCTGGACCACTTCCGCGACCGTGCACCCCTGGTGTGTGCACACCGAGGTGAACGCTTTGAAGTCGCCGGACTTGGGCTGGGTCACTACTGCCTGGAGGTCGGCGAAGACTTTGCCACCACCGACCGGGATGTCGGCTTTGGTGATGGTGGAGCCGCCTGCCGAGCCTGAGCCGCTGGCTTCGGCGCTAGCCGAACCTGCCGAACTTGCGGGCGCGGCCGGCTGGGCGCCGTAATTGGAACAGGCTGACAATGCACCGATCGCCAGGGCGGATAGGCCGGTGTTTCTGATCAAGCTTCGGCGGGACAGCTCTCCGGCCTGATCGGCAAACAAGGGTTCCATGCTTCCTCCAGTTCGAGCTCAGGTAGTCACGCCGTTGGTCGCGAAAAACCAGAGGGCGGCGGTCATCCATAGGGCGACAAAGGCGCTGAACACGGCCCCGCCGACGGCCGGCAACGCCCAGCCCGGGGAGTCGTCCCGGGTCAAGATCAGCATCTTGGCGACGAAGGCGCCGAAGAAGAAGCAACCCAAGATCGAGTGCAGGAGCACCCGACCGCTGTAGCCCTGGAAACCCAAGGCGTACAAGCAGTGCACCGCTACCGGCACGAGCAGTGCGACGGCGATCCGTCCCGACCAGCGGTGCACTGGAGCTACCCATGCTCCGGAGATCTTGATCCGGCCGTACAAGATCGTCGCCGTGAAAATCTGGACCAGGGCGAACACGAAGGCCGCCGTGGTCAGCCATGCCTTGGCCGCGATTCCGCTGGAGAACCCGGCAAGATTCAGCGCCTGCCCAGTGGCGCCGTGCAGCCGGCCGTATACGCCCAAGCCGATCGCAACGGCTGAGCCGACGCCGAAAGCCACCAGAAGGGGCCCTGTTCGCACCGGCGTATCCGGGATGCTTGCCGGCGTGCCCTCGGTACTCGACGCCGGGATTGCGCTCATGCTCTCGCCTACCTCCTCCGGGCCCAGCCCGGCTCGCACCTTGCGGATCTGCCGGATTAGATGTCCTCGTCGCCCTCGACCGGCTTAGGGGTCACGCTCTCCCCGTTGACCTCGACATCGGGCTGGTCGGGGTCGAGCTTCGGCGCTGCTGTCGAAGTGCCGTCGTCACGCGCTTCAATGCCCACCTGAGACCCGTCAGGCAAGACGATCCATCCGATGGTGTACCCGGACCCACGCACCCGATAGAGGCCGGCCGGCCGCTTCGCCTCATCGATTGTGAAGTCGAGCTTCTCGTCACCGAGTTCGATCGTGCCATCGATCGTCGAGCCCTCCAGCTTGGCTTCCACGGTGTCGCCGTTCTTGGCGCGCAGGTTCAGTTCGCCATCTCCTGCGCTGCCGCGCATCCAGGATTCAACGTTGCGACCGTCGCACACGTACGCGGCAGCCCGGTCGCCGAGCACGGCCACGGCGATGGCCGTGCTGTCGTCGTCGGTGCGGCCGGCATAGACGACCTTCTCGGGGAACTGGTCGCCTTCGGGCTCAGCGGTTGCCGTCTCACTCGGACTTGCAGTTGGCGTCACCTGTTGGGTGGTCGATGGACTTTCGGTCTGGTTGCTTTGGGAGCTCGCTGAAGGAGAAGCTGAGGAGTAGCCGGGGCCGGTGGCTTGGCGTGGTGCGCTG
Organism: Propionibacteriaceae bacterium; assembly: GCA_035264145.1. Taxonomy (GTDB): domain Bacteria; phylum Actinomycetota; class Actinomycetes; order Propionibacteriales; family Propionibacteriaceae; genus Microlunatus. The sequence goes on along the minus strand of DATFQP010000150.1, from coordinate 11,657 downwards.
TTGGCCAGATTGATCCCGAAGAAGATAGCGAAGGCGACGACCAAGCCAGCAAGGGTGACCAGCGGGCTGCGGTGCGTCATTCAAGCTCCTCACCATCGACGGCACATCTGGAACGGCACACCGGCGTGACCTCAGGCACTCCATTATTGCGGCTCCGGGTTGTCAGCGACTTCAGGCGTCCCACGCTGTTCTTTTCAACGATGGGGCAGCTGCAATCGGGGATCTAGAAGGAGTTTCATCACGTCACCGCGACTGATGTTCAGTGAGCGCCCTTTAGAGGTGTTGCGTGCCACGACAGTGACGACTTGTGGCCAGTTCGGGCTGAACTGCACCTCGAGCCCTTCGCTCGGATAGGTCACGTCCGTGAACGTGAAGCTATTGCCATCCATGAAGCGATGTGATAAGCACTGCTGGCCCGTCAACTCGCCGCACTCAATTGCGTTGTCATAGTTGGTCGCGATTTGGACGTAGATCACCGTCGCTCCCGCACGCGAGAAGAGGTTGAAACCGAGGGCACCACCGCGACCCTCCCAGAAGCTGGGCGTCTCGTAGATCGGTTCACTGCCGTGTCCGACCCCGTCGAAATAGTTGCTTGCGGGATCGAGGTATGACGCCACCACTTCCGCCATTTCGGCACGCCAGGTGCCGAGCACGTGAACCTGGCAGATGTTGTCCGACCGGCCGCAAGGCGGCGCCGGTTGGGATTGCACCGGCATTGGCACCGGAACCGGCGGAGAGGTGCTAGCACTCAGTGTCTCGCGTGGTGCCCAGATCACTACACCCACGAGAACCAGGACCGCGGCCAACGTGCCTGCGAGTCGTCGAAGCATGCGCTGGCGAATGAGCTGCCTGCCGTGGGTGATGTCGACATCCACCGGGAAGCCCTCCCGCAAGTCGTACGGGATGGCTTCAGCCAACTGCGTGGAGAGGACAGCGCTGCGTGCTCGATCGGGGTCGGCCGCGAGCAACTGGTCCCGCGCGGACCTTGCCAGCTCCCGTATTTCGTCAAGGGTCCGGTCGACCAGTGGGGGCATGAGTGGCAGCGGTACCTGAGCGACGTGGTGAAGGATGACGACCCGACGCTGGTGGACGTCGAGTGCGGCAAGGTCCGCCACGATGCCCATCGGTAGGTTCCGCTCAGGTGTCGCTGAGTCCACCAGCTCGACTCGGCTCGGGTGGACCCAGGGAACGTCGAGCTGGCTCGGGCGGGCATCGAGCACCTGACGCAACGCGATATCCCGCGGGTTCTCCTCAACGGGCCAGTTGTCGTAGAGCCTGGCCATCGTTACGTCGACAATCGCTCTTGCCCGACCGACGTCGCCGTACATCAGGTAGGCGATGGCCTGCAGCAGTGGGCGTTGCGCGGCGACGAACGTCGCGAAGCCAACCTCATCCGTACGCGTGGGCATCGGTGCTCCTCCCGGTGAGGATAGTTCGTTGGCAACCCGGTGGCGGTTGCGATCACACCCCGGCTTTCGACCCCATTGCGAGAAATGATCTTGAGCAGGGGAGAGAATCGGTACGTGAAGGAGTTCCACCGCTATGTGGCGATCGGTGACTCGAGCACAGAAGGGCTCGAGGACCCCGACGGCCGAGGCAGCTACCGCGGCTGGGCGGACCGCCTCGCCGAACACATCGCCGACGCCCAGGAGTCACCCCTCGAGTACGCCAACCTGGCCATTCGAGGTTTGCGGTTGCATGAGATCCGGAGCACGCAGTTCGACGCCGCTCTGGCGCTCGAGCCGGATCTGATCTCCATCTTCGGCGGCGTCAACGACGCTCTATCGGTCCGCTGCGATCTTGCCGCGATGCGGTTGGACCTCGTCGCGATGTTCAGCGAGGCGCGGGAGCGGGGCATTACGGTGCTGACGTTCACCATGGTGGATCCCAGCAAGATCAACCCGTTGGGTCGGCAGTTCCGCGCGCGAGTCTTTGCCCTGAACGACATGATTCGCGAAATTGCTGCGTGGTTCGGCGTGCTCGTCGTGGATTTCGAGTCCTACCCGATCGCCGAGGACCGGCGGTTGTGGTTCGACGACCGGTTGCACGGGAACGCGCTGGGACACCAGCTGATGGCTGCGGCCCTGGCCTGGCGGCTAGGTCTCGAGGGATTCGACGAGTCCTGGGCGGATACGCTTCCGTCGGAGCCGACGCGGCCGCGGGTTCGCGAGCAGATCACCGGGGACATCGACTGGGCCGTGCGTTATTTCGCGCCGTGGGTGGGCAAGGGCCTGCGGCGCCTGCCGCACGGATTGGGGGTCGAACGCAAACGGCCGCTGCCCACGGTGATGCCGAAGAGGGCGTCGTCCCGGTCCGAATAGTCGGGCCTGCCCGCCGGGGGACTTGAAATTTTCCGCGCACGGGCCCGGATCATCAGATCAACGCTGAGCCCGTCGAGCCCGTTGCTGCCGTCGACAACGTTGTAGCCTCGCGCAGCATCTTGACACCGCCGCATCCCTTTAGCCTTTGGCACTGATTGCCGCGGTCACCTTGCTCAGAACTAGCCGCCGCAACTAGAGGGGCGCGATCTAGGAAGCTCTGAGCGTGTCGCGTACCGAACGCCGATGTGCCATGGATCAGGGGCGTGTCCAGAGCCCAGTGGTCGAACCGGTATTTCCGCCGGTATACCGCGGCAGCCTTACCCCCTGATTCAGACTGTCCGGTTCAAGCCCTTCAACCGCATGGCGAAAGGCGGAAGCTCGCAGATGTCACTCATCTCCGCGGTCATGAAGAAACATCCGCTCGCATCATTTTTTGCCCTCGCCTATGTCCTCTCCTGGTGGGCGTGGATTCTTTATGCGGTAGGAATCTCGCCGCTTCCGATCGCAAGCTTCGGTCCTTTCCTGGCCGCTGTGGTCGTGCTCGCAGTCACGGAGGGAAAGAGAGGTCTAGTTGGCCTCTTTCGCCGGATGGGCCGCTGGCGGGTCAAACCGGGCTGGTACACCGTCGCGTTGCTGCTACCGGGCGTTCTTGCACTCGCGGCGACGGTCCTCAACGTTCTCTTCGGTGCTGAACGTCCATCCGCCGCCGAGCTCAGTGCTTGGCCGGAGCTCTTCGTGACCTTCGCGTTCGTGCTCCTCGTTCCAGGGGTCGGCGGAGCATGGGAGGAACCTGGTTGGAGGGGCTTCGCGGTTCCACGGCTTCAGGTAGGACAATCCGCTCTCGTCGCCAGCCTGATCTTGGGCGTCCTGATTGCAGGTTGGCACATCCCGCTCATGATCGCTGGGCAGGTGGCCTACTCCGACATCGTGCTCATTCTCGCCGCAGTCGTCGTCTTCAACTGGGTGTTCAACAATGCAGCAGGCAGCGTGCTGATCATCATGCTGATGCACGCAGCGAACAACACAATTTCCGGAAGCTACTTCTCGTCCATGTTCGCCGGAGCCGACTCCATCCGCCAGTCGTGGCTGTTGGCCGCAGTGTGGGCCGTAGCGGCAGTACTGGTGATCGTCTTCTCAGGACCAGAACATTTCTCACACAAGCATCGGAAGCAAGAAGAATCGAGTTATCGGGCCGCGTCGGTGAGCCCGGAAGCACCCGCTCAAACGGACGTACAGCAGTGAGCCCCGAATTGCTTGGTCGCTGACTTGAAGGCGAGCGGCGTGGCCAAGCACGCCGCCAGCGAATGGTCACCAGCCGCTGAAGCGGGAGTCAGGCGAAGAGCGCTTGTCCGACGAACTCGCCCTGAGCCACACCAGGGGATGGCGAACAGCGCCCCGAACCGTCTTGTGAGGCTCAGCGGACCTGCAGCGACCGGCGTGTCACCAACTCTGACTTGGCGTACTGGCCGATCTGATGCGTGGCGACCGCGTCGACCATGGCCCCAATACCGCCGCCGACGAGGGGAATGCGCTTGGTGAACAGCAGCGCCATGTTCTTGCCGCCAAGTCGGCCAGCCAGATCGGTGACTACCTTCTCCGAGACCACGCGATCGAGCGCCGGGTCGAAGACCGGTGCCGTGGCCACCGCCATCGGGGAGGTCGGCAACTTACCCAGTGCGATGTGCTTGGCGATTTCCTCGCCGCCCATGAGGCACATGACCAGTGCGGTACGGACACGATTGTCGGCGAGGTCGTAACCGCGCAGGTGGGCGATCGCGGCGATCATTCTGATCTGCACCGTTGCCACTCCAGCCATGTTGGCGGGAATTGCTACCGGCAGGGCAGCCACACCGCCCAGGTTGGTCACGAATCCTTGAGCCGAGGCCAGCCGGATGTGGGAGTCGATGAGGGACTGGATCGCGTCGTCCACCGAACCGCCGTGACGCTGTAGGTGACGGCCGGCTGCGCTCTTGGCGCCGGGCCACGCCCCTCGACCGTCGATAGCGATCTCGAGGATCCGGCGAAACGCATCACCCGCAGCTTGTGGCGCCATCCGGGCGGCCATCGGCCCGAGGTTGCGGGCGATAATCCTTCCGACGTCCTCTGCGCGCGCCATCCACCCTCCACCGAATCGTGACTATTTCCAGCGAACCGCGGTTGGGCGCCGAAGTGCACCCACCCTCCACAGAAAGGGTACGTGGCCCGGACTGGAGCGCTGCGCACGCGGACGTTCCCATGGGCCTCGAGGACCAGTCCGCCGCGGCGCCGCCTGGCACGGTGACGTTTGTTGCAATCCCTTCGCATACGGGGCAACCGGCGCGGGGTGACAGCAAGCGGCGCAGAGCACAGGATGTGGCCATGCTCGGATCGCCGTTCGGCCAGGAGACCAGCTGGCCGCGAAGCGACCTGATCGCGGTCTCCCGCGAATTCACGCCGGAACTGGTGTTGGCCGCCTATCGCAGCGGCGTCTTTCCGATGCCGGTCAGGCGTGGACTGATGGGTTGGTATTCACCGCTGGCGCGGGGGGTCATCCCACTCGACGCGCTGCGGGTCTCTCGGTCACTGCGCAAGATGCAATCGCGGTACGAGATCCGCGTGGACTCCCATTTCGACGCTGTCCTGGACGGTTGTGCTGATCCGCGGCGTGCTGGGGGATGGATCGATGATCGGATTCGCGGCGTATACCGAGAATTGCACCGCGCCGGTTGGGCACACTCGGTCGAGGCATGGACCTTGGACGGGGCATTGGCGGGTGGTCTCTACGGCGTGAGTATCGGCGGGCTGTTCGCTGGGGAATCGATGTTCCATCGACCCGATATCGGCCGCGACGCCTCCAAGGTCACGCTGGTCGCCCTGGTCGACCACATACGCGCGGCGGACGAGCATGACCGACTGTTGGATGTGCAGTGGCAGACTCCACATCTGGCCTCACTGGGGGCCGTCGAGATCGAGCGCCGGGAGTACCTGGCTCGCTTGCGACGAGCTCTGCCGCTGCCCGCGCCCGAGTGGGCTCGGCCGATCCGGCGTCGATAATGGGCGCATGCCGGAGATGCCGGAGGTGGAATCGCTCGTCCGTTTCTTGACTCAGAAGTGTGTCGGGCACGCCATCGCCCGCGTTGATCTTGCCGCATTCAGCGCCCTGAAGACGTATTCGCCTCCTCTTTCGGCCCTGACCGGTCTGGAGGTCGAGGGCGTGAGTCGGCATGGAAAGTTCCTCGACATCTCTGCGCAAGGCCTGCATCTGGTTTTCCATCTCGCCAGGGCGGGGTGGCTGCGTTGGAAGGACTCGCTGCCCGATGCACCGCCCAAGCCGGGTCGGGGACCACTGGCCCTGCGGCTTCGCCTGGACGATGGATCGGGCTTCGACCTGACCGAGGCCGGTACCCAACGCAAACTGGCCATCTACGTCGTGGCTGACCCGATGGCGATCCCGATGGTCGCGACACTGGGGCCTGATCCACTGTCCGAAGAGTTCGATCAGACGGCATTGGCAGAACTATTGCAATCCGCAGGCCGGGCCCAGCTGAAGGGGGTACTCAAGGATCAACGCACAATTGCGGGCATCGGCAATGCGTACTCGGATGAGATCCTGCACGCGGCGAAACTGAGCCCTTTCAAGCCGGCCAATTCCTTGACCGATACCGAGCTCGCTGTTCTTTACCGGGTGATGAAGGACGAGCTCGCTGATGCGATCTCCCGCGCCGAAGGGCTCGCGGCGGCCGACTTGAAGAGCGAGAAGAAGTCCGGCTTGCGGGTGCATGGCCGCAAGGGCGAGAAGTGTGACGTTTGCGGTGACACGATCGCCGAGGTCTCGTTCGCCGACTCCTCCCTGCAGTACTGCCCGACCTGTCAAACCGGCGGCAAGAAGTTGGCCGACCGCCGACTGTCCAAGTTGCTGAAGTAGATGGCTGACGACCGATCGGCGGCCGAGCTTTTCGCCTCGCTGTGCGCCGAATTCGCCGGTACGCCGGGCGTTACGGTCCCGGGCAGCGGCCGACCCGGCTTCGGCTCGTCGGCACTCAAGATCAACAATTCGATCTTCGCGATGCTCGTCGGGGACCGCGTGGTGGTGAAACTGCCGCGGATGCGGGTGACTGAGCTGATCGAGGCCGGAGTTGGTGAGGCGTTCGACGCAGGAAAGGGCAAGCCGATGAAGGAGTGGGTCGGTTTGCTCGGTGACGAGGAGACCTGTCGCCAGCTAGTTGCCGAAGCGCTTTCGTTCGTGCGTCGCTGATCAGCGATTATCGTGAGGCCGTGCTATTCGACGATGTTCCGGTCGTGTCTCCCACCGAGGCTACGACCAAGATCAGCCAGGGCTGGATGCTGGTGGACGTGCGCACTGAGGACGAGTGGGGGACTGGCCGAATCGCCGGCTCGGTGCACATTCCGATGGACCAGCTGGTCGCGCGTCTCGACGAGATCGGAGATCGTGTCGTTTGCGTCTGCGCTGTCGGGACCCGATCAGCCCGGGTCGCCCAATATCTCAACGCGCAAGGCCGTGAGGCGGTGAACTTGGAGGGTGGCATCTACGCGTGGGCCGAGGCCGGTCTCCCAATCGACGGCTGAGGAGCCCAGAAGTGGGTTTGACCCCTTCGATGAACTCCCGAGGAATCGGGTTAGACCCCTTCGATGAACTCCCGAGGAACCGAGCCGCCGTCGACCAGCGCTGGTCCCCTAATCCGGTCTGAGACCTTCGATCGGCTCGGGGGTCAATCCGTTGACGGGTTTTTTGACCGGCTCATTGTGCATTGGTATGCGGTGTTAGCGTGGGGGCGTCAACCTTCGGGAGCTCACACCACATGGTGGGCTGAGAGGGCGGAGTGCGCCTCGGGCGTGAGGCTGGGCGCGGGTCCGCCGACCGACCGAACCTGACCGGGTAATGCCGGCGTAGGGAGTGCTTCATGTCCGTCACATCCACCCACGTTCCTGCCTCGTCGCCGGCAGAGCCCGAAGTCCGCGAGGCGCCCCTCACCCTGACCACCGAGCCACCTCGGCCACTGCGGTTCACAGACCAACTGGCGCTGTGGGGGAACCTCGGGATCAGCCTGTTCGGGCCACTCACCGGCGCGCTTGTCGCCACGACCGCTGGCTCTGTCGGGCTAGCCATCGGCGCAATTGTGGTCGGCTGCATCTTGGGTGCGGTTCTGCTTGGCGCCTCGGCGATCTTCGGGGCCGCAACCGGCGCGCCCGCGATGGTGGCGTTTCGTGGGCTGCTCGGCCGCCGCGGATCGGTGGCTCCCACCGTCCTCAACATCGCCCAGAACGTCGGCTGGGCGACTATGGAGATCTTGGTCATTTCCACCGCGGCGGTGGCTATCCTCGGCGACGCCTGGCGCTGGCCGTTCGTGCTGCTCGCCGGTGCCCTGGCGACCCTGATGGCGGTCCGCCCGCTCGGCAGTGTGCGGCTGCTGCGCAAGATCATGATCTGGCTCGTCCTCGCGGCATCGGTATTCTTGTTCGCGCAGGTTCTGCTGCAACCCCGGCAGGCGATCTCGCAAGACGCTGTCCTGGGCTTCTGGCCTGCTGTTGATCTAGCCGTGGCGGGCGTCATCTCCTACGCCCCGCTGGCAGCGGACTACAGCAGGCATTCCCGTACCAGACCCGCCGCCTTCTGGGGCGCCTCCCTCGGATACGGGCTCGCGGCCGTCGCCTACTACGCCCTGGGAGTCTTCGCGGTGGCCAATCTAGGTGCGAGCGATGTGATCGCGGCACTCGTTGCGCTGCCCGCCGGCGCAATCGCCTTGGCCATCCTACTCGTCGACGAGGTGGACGAGGCCTTCGCCAACGTCTACTCGACCGCGATGTCGGTGCAGAATCTGGTGCCTCATCTCGATCGGCGAATCGTGGCCGTGACGATCGGCGCGCTGGCGACCTTGCTGGCTGGCTTGCTCGACTTCAGCCAGTACCAGTCGTTTCTGTTCTTGATCGGCTCAGTGTTCGTGCCGCTCGTCGCGGTCGCAGCCACCGACTTCTTCTTCGTGAGTTCACAGCGCTGGGACGTCTCGGCCAGCTCGCGGTTCCGCATCGCTCCGGTGATCGCCTGGGCATGCGGGTTCGCCGCATATCAAATGGTCTATCCCGGTACGGTCCCCGGCTGGGCCGACTTCTGGACTTCGGTGAACCAGTCGATTGGCTTCACCCCTCCCACCTGGCTGGGATCATCGGTGGCCGCGATCGTGGTCGGCGGCCTCGCCATGATCATCTTCGGACGGATGGCGGCACGACGTTCTTCCACGGCGTCAAACCGAGGTCACTCTGGCTGATTGTCAGCCGCTCCGCCGATCCGGAAAGGGGTGGAGACACCCTCGTACATCAGATGGGCCACCATGCCGTCGGCTGCGTGTTTCAGGTTGTGGCAGTGATCCATCCACACCCCTGGATTGTTCGCGACGAAGGCGATCTCGAAGGTCTCTTTGTCACCCACGTTGAGTGAGTCCACCCACCACGGGCTTCCCGTTGCGGCTACGCCATTGCGCGCCAGCACCACTGCATGGTGCCCATGGAGATGCATCGGGTGCACGTCGCCACTGTGATTGTCGATCCGCATGATCGCGACGTCGCCCTCGCGAACCACGTACATCGGCACGTTCGGGTAGAGATGACCGTTGATCGACCACAACAGTCCGGGTCGACCCTTCACGAAGCCGGGACGGCGGCCGACCGAATATTCGAAGTGCCGATTCGCTTTGGCGGGGTCGAAGCCGAGCGGCTCGGGTGACCCGTAGCTCAACAGATCCAGGTCGCCGGCCGGTTGCGGTGGAGGCGGCGGATCTCCATCACCCAAGATCACCGCGGTGCCCTTCGACACCTGCACCCGAACGGCCGTTCCGTCGCTCGGCATCGTCACTTGGAGGTCGGCGCGGGCCCCGCCGGTCAGCGTAACCGAGCGGTCCGGCACATCACCCGGCTCGTTGACCTCATATCCGTCAACGGCCAGTACCTTGTACGGCACGCTGGCCCAAACCTCGATGGAGCCGTTGTCGGTGTTGATCACCCGCACCCGCACCCGTTGGCCAGGCCTGGCGGGCACCCGCAGATCAGTCGCTGCCCCGTTGATCGTCTTCTTGCCACCATATGTGTGCGCTGTGGCAATCACGTCGTCACCGGCGCGGGCGGTGGCCTTGGGAAGCACGACGAGCGCCCCGAAGAGCCCGCCCATCACCTGTTCGTTCGAGACCTGATGCGAGTGATACCAGTACGTTCCCGTTCGGTCGGCCAGGAACCGGTAGGTGAACTCACCGCCGACCGGGACCTCGTCCTGCGTCACCCCGGCCACGCCGTCCATGGCGGCTGGCACGTCGTAGCCGTGCCAGTGCAGCGTGATCCCGGCCGGTACCGACGCGTTGCGCAGGTGAACCTCGACCAGCTGGCCTTGCCGAGCGGTGATCGTTGGCCCGGGCGACGTGCCGTTCAGCGTGTAGCCGGCAATGGATTTGCCGCCGATCACCAGGTCCGCTTGCGCGGCGACCAGATCCACCCGGACGTCGGCCTGTCGGGCGGCGTCGGCGGTGAAATCCACCACGCTCCGGGTCTCCGGTGACGCAGCGTGGCCGTGGCCGCCACCGACTGTTTGTTCGTTACCGGAACCGCCCCCGAAGTCGGGATAGCCCATGTCCATCACCGAGATGCTCTTCGGCAACAGACTGGCCTGCCAGAGCCAGGCCAGTGGGGCGACAATCGCCACCGTTGCCAGGATCGGCAGCAGGATCTTAAGCCGCCTGCGAGTGCCTTCGTTCACGTTCACCAAGCGATCGACCGCCGATCAGGACACAGTGGCAACAGGCACCGGCTCGTCTGCCACATCCTTGTTGGCCAGCACACGCGTGACCCGCATTCCGGCCATCACCGCGGTGCCAAACACCAGAAGTGCGTTAAGGCCGTGCAGCCAGCCGAGCCCGGCGACCTCGTGCGAGAAGAGGCCTAGCGCCACCTGGAGCACCGTCAGGCCGAAGACAATCAGCGCCCATTTGACGCCGCCGGGCACTTTGGCGAAGAACGAGCTGATCAACAGCAGTAGCGCAATCAGCGGCACAACAAAGATCCCCCCGACGGCGTGCACCGAGAAACCGATGAATCCGCCCAAGTCGGGGGTTACGTCGGTGGACTTATCCAGGGTTCCGCCTTCATCAACCCACTTGAGCAACCCGAACATGCCGTACGCGACTGATGCGGCTTGCAGCATCACCCCGGCCGCGACAAGGAACGCGAGCACTCGGTAAGCCTGCTTCATTGTGTACCTTTCAACTAGATTTCCTGCCCCACCCAGGATGACTGATGGCAAAGAGTTTCGCAGCCGGATTTTGATACGCCGTGGCCGCGAATAATCGAAACCTCGAGCAAACTCACATTACGCGGCGAGAACAAGCAGATGCGCGAGCCGCGTTACGCGGGTTACGACAGTAGGTGGAATGGAATCAGGCCACCGAGGTATCCGCGGCTTCCACGGCGACTGGTGCCTGGCGCCCGGCGCGGATCCCGGCGGTGACGGCCAGCCCGAAGAGCACCAGCGCCACCATCCCGTGCAACCAGCCGATCTCAGCCACTTCATGCGCAAACCCGGCAAGCAACGTCTGCACCACGACCGTCAGGAACAAGATCAGGGCCCAACGGATTCCGCCGGGAATCTTCGCGAAAAAGGAGATGATCAACAGCAGCAAAGCTGCAAGGGGGATGACGAAGTAGCCGATTGTGATATGCAGTCCGAAACCGAACCCTCCACCGATGCCAGCGTTCTCGGCCTCCACCGCAGCCTGGTCGAAGGTGCCGCCGCCCTCCACCCAGTTGAACAGGCCGAAAACTCCGTACGCGATCGCCCCCGCCTGCACCACAACCAGGGCTGCGATCAGATAGGCGAGCACCCGGTAGACGCTTTTCATCCAGCCTTCTCTTTCCTAGACCGACGGGCTGACCTGAAATCAGCATGACCTATCTGGCCGGGTCCCGCTAGGAAACCTCCGGCTTTCAATCACGATCGATGGGGCACGACATGCAACGCGGCCCGCCGCGGCCGGATCCGAGCTCGGAGCCGGCAATAGCAATGACGTCGATGCCGGCTGCCTCCAGCCGCTTGTTGGTCTCGGTGTTGCGCTCGTACGCGACGGCCACCTTGGGGGCCAGGGCCAGGGTGTTGTTGCCGTCGTCCCACTGCTCACGTTCGGCGGTCACCGGATCCAGGCCCGTGTCGATCACCTGCAACCGTTCGATGCCCATGGCGTCTGCGGCGGCCTCGAGAAAAGGGCGAACCTCACCGCTGATCAGGTCCCCATCGCGACCTCGCCGCACGGGGAGTGCCATCAGCCGGTCAGCCACGTTGGGATACATCACCACGGCGTCGTC
>DATFQP010000149.1:0-12351 GCA_035264145.1 Propionibacteriaceae bacterium | reverse complement strand
GCCAGCCGGCGCTTGATCTCTTGCCAGCCCTCTCGGGCGGCGGCGGCGTGATCATCTTCGGAGCCCGACTTGCGTGACCATGACCAGCCCGCGCCCATCTTGTGCCACTCGACCGGTCCGCCGGCACCCGTCTGCTCGTGCACCCGCCCGAGAGCCTCGAGCGCGGATTGCTCCCCGATTCGCCACCTGGCCGATTTGACGAATTGAAAGACTCCGATCGACCAACCCTGGTTCCAACCGCGCAGGGCGAGACCGAAGGCCGCCGTCGACTTCCCTTTTCCGTCGCCGGTGTGGATCACCACGAGGGGCTGGTTACGGCGTTGCCGGGTGGTCAGGCCGTCGGCCGGTAGCTGGTCGGGCTTGCCTTCGGGCATCAGGCCGCCCGCCTGCCACCAGTGCGACATTGAATGCTGCGAACCAGCCGGTCGGGCCCCAGATCGCCGAGCCGGAGGTACTCCGCGCCGAGATGATCACTCAATCGCAGCGCCAGCCCGAGCGACAGGCGGCCGGTTTCGCAGTCCACGACGACCGAACTGACCCCGGTGCGGCGGAGCTGCTCCGCGGCGAGCCGGGACTTGGTCACCGCGTCGGTGCCGGAAGTCGCCCGACCGTCGGTCACCAGCACGAGCAGCGGCCGCCGGCGCGGATCGCGGAGCCGTTCCTGGCGCAGGATCTCCGCCGCGCAGAGCAGGCCTTCGGACAGTGGCGTACGTCCTCCGCTCGGCAGGTCCGCCAGCCGCCGAGCCGCGACTTCCACCGATGACGTCGGCGGCAGCGCCACGGACGCCGTGGACCCGCGGAACGTGATCAAGCCGACCTTGTCCCGACGCTGATAGGCGTCGAGGAGCAGCGACAGCGCGGCTGCTTTGACCGCTTCCATCCGCCGGCGAGCCGCCATCGACCCGGACGCGTCGACGACGAGGAGCACCAGGTTCGACTCCCGGCCCTCGGTGACCGCGAGTCGAAGATCAGCGGGCCGGAGACGCAGGCGCTCGTCCGATTGTCGGCCGCGCGCGGATTGGTGCCTCGCCGCTGCCTGGATGGTTGCGGTCAGATGCAGCTGACCAGGCTCGTCACGCATCGGCCGGGCGCCCACCGTCCGCCCCGTGCTGGTGAGCGCACGGCTGCGCCGACCGGCTTCTCCGGCGCCGACCCCCGCCGCGGTGAACAGCCGAGTCCGGTATGCCTGCCCGGGAGTGATCACTCGTTCCGCATTGGGGGAGTCCGAGTGTCCCCAGCCCGTTCCGTCGTGGCCCGACGCTGTCTTCCATTGCTCTGGAGGTGTCTCCACATTCTCTGAACTGGTCTCTGCGTTCCGTACGGGTGTCGGAGCTTCGACGGACTGGGTCTCCTTATCGAACGACGCACCCGGCGTCTGCTGGTCTGCCGAGCTCGTCTCCGTCCGCCCTGAGGGGGTAGAGGTGCCGCCATCACCAGGATCCGGATCCGGCTCCGGCCCCTCCCCCCCGAGCAGTTGATCAAGCAAACGTTCGTCCAAACCCGGGGCGTCGAACGGCTGCCGCCGTCGACGGTGCGGTAGGGCCAGCCGAGCTGCGGCTCGGATGTCCTCCCGGAGGACCAGCGAACGACCGTGCCAGGCAGCGTGCGCCGCTGCGGCCCGCGCGGTGACGATATCGGCCCGCAGACCGTCGACGTCGAACGCCGAACACACCTGGGCAATCGTGGTCAGCTGATCATCAGTGAGCTCGACCGAGTCGACGAGCGACCGTGCCGCGGTCAGCCGCCCCCGTAGCTCGTCCTCCTGGTCCGCGTACGCACGAACAAAGGCAGCCGCGTCTCGGTCGAAGGCCATCCGCCGACGGATCACCTCCGCCCGCAGCTGCGGTTCGCGGGGTGCGGCGACTTCGACCGTCAGGCCGAACCGGTCGAGAAGCTGCGGTCGCAACTCGCCCTCCTCGGGGTTCATCGTGCCGATGAGCACAATCCGCGAAGCGTGCGCAACCGAGACGCCTTCCCTTTCCACGGTCGATCGGCCCATCGCTGCGGCGTCGAGCAACAGATCGACAAGATGATCATGGAGAAGATTCACCTCGTCCACGTAGAGCAGTCCCCGATGTGCCGCGGCCAGCAGACCGGGCTGAAAGGCGACGTGCCCGGCGCCCAACGCTTGCTGCAAGTCCAGCGAGCCGATCACGCGGTCCTCGCTGGCCCCCACCGGCAGCTCGACCAGCTTCGCCGGCCGCGTCGTGGTCGTCGTGCTGGACTTCGGATGGCTGCCATCCGGACAGTCTGGATCGGGATCCTGCGGGTCGCAGCTGAACCGGCAGCCCTCGACCACCTGGATGGGCGGCAGCACGTGCGCCAACGCCCGCACCATGGTGGTCTTCGCGGTGCCCTTCTCGCCGCGCACCAAGACACCGCCCACCTCGGGCGAGATTGTGGTGAGGACCAGCGCTAGCGCCATGTCGTCGGAGCCGACGATCGCCGAGAATGGATACCTACTCGAATCCGTTCCAGTCACGCCGGACCCTTCCCGCGGGTGTCCACGCCCGCTGTGCCGAGAGGTACGGTCATCGGGACCTTCTCGGGGCCCGGCGGCCGGGTGCGGCAGACGTCCTGACTTCCTCTATCGAGGTCACAGTGGCGGGACCGCTCCGGAGTCGCACCGGATTCCTCCGCCGCACCGCCTCGATGATGTCATACGGCGGCATCTCGTATCGTCGTGCCGTGATCGAGGTGATCGGCATCGGGGCCGGCGGCTGGGTGTCGCTCGCCGAGCCGGAGCGGCATCTGGTGCAGGAAGCCCAGCTGGTGCTGGGAGGGCAGCGTCTTCTCGATCTCCTGCCTCAGTTTCCCGGTCAGGCACGAGTCACCTGGCCGTCAAATCTGCGGGCGGCCCTGCCGCAATTGGTCCGAGGCCATGATGACAAGCGGGTTGTGGTGGTGGCCAGTGGGGATCCGCTGCTATACGGGGTCGGTTCGACCCTGATCGAGCTGTTCGGGGTGGAATCCGTGCGGATCCACCCGACGCTGTCATCGGTCAGCTTGGCCGCGGCGCGCATGGGTTGGCCGGTCGCCAGCTACGACGTCGTCAGGATCCGGACTCCCGAAGCCGACGAGATTCGCCGCTACCTTGCTCCCGGGTGTCGTCTGGTGATCTTGTCCCGAGACGGATCAACACCGGGCATCGTTGGCCGGCTTCTCCGCGAGGCCGGTTTCGGTCACAGCACACTCACCGTGCTGGCCGAGGTCGGCTCGCCCGGAGAAGCCCGATGGGATGACAGCTGGCCGACGGATCTGCCCCCGCTTCACGTCCTGTGCGTGACCTGCCGGCCGGACCGGCTGTCGAGTGCCTGGTCGATCGCGCCCGGGCTGACCGATGACACGTTTGATCATGACGGTCAGCTCACCAAGCAGGACGTACGTGCGTCGGCCCTGGCGCATCTTCGGCCGGTGCCGGGACAGCTGCTATGGGATGTCGGCGCCGGGGCCGGCTCCATCGGCATCGAGTGGGCGCGCACCCACCCGAGCTGCCGGACGATGGCCGTGGAGAGGGATCTGGCGCGGGCGAAGCGGATCCGACTGAACGCCGCCCGGCTCGGCGTAGGTGATCTTGAGGTGGTCGAGGGCGAGGCGCCCGGTGTGCTGTGCGGCTTGCCGGCCCCGGACGCGGTGTTCGTCGGGGGCGGGGCATCGACCGAGGTGATCGACTTCTCCTGGACCGCGCTGGCTCCCGGTGGCCGCCTGGTCGCACACGCCGTCACCCTGCAGACCGAGACGGTCTTGGTTGACGCTTGGCGTCGGCTCGGCGGGCAGCTCACCCGCATGTCGGTCGAAACCATGCAACCGATCGGGAGCTACGACGGCTGGCGGCCGTCCCGTCCGGTCGTGCAGTGGGCGGTGCAGAAGGCGCTCGCCGGACAGTGACCGTCCACTTTATCGGCGCCGGCCCCGGCGCGGCCGACCTGCTGACGCTGCGGGCCGTGCGGCTGCTGAACTCTTCACCGGTGTGTCTCTTCGCCGGTACGTACATCGGTGCGGAGGTGCTCGGTCATTGCCCACCGGATGCGACCTTGATCGACAGTCAGCATCTCGATCTGGATCAGATCACGGACCACTTGGTCATCGCCCACGGCGCAGGGTCGGACGTCGCCCGGCTCTGTTCCGGAGACCCGTCGATCTATTCGGCGCTGGCCGAGCAGACTCGGCGTCTGGATGCAGCGGGGGTGCCGTGGGACGTCACGCCTGGGGTGCCCGCGTACGCCGCCGCCGCGGCGATCCTCGGCCGGGAGCTCACTGTTCCCGAGTTGACCCAGACCGTGATTCTGACCCGCACCTACGCCGAGTCCACGCCCATGCCCGACAGCGAGTCGCTCGCCCGGCTCGCCGAGAGTCAGGCCACGCTCGTCCTGCATCTGGCTATCCGTCACATTCGGCGGCTGTCGGCGGACTTGCTTGCTGCGTACGGATCCGACTGTCCGGTAGCTGTGGTGGCCAACGCTTCTTTGCCGAACGAGGTTGTGGTCCGTGGCACGCTCGCCGACATTGCCGAACGTGTCGAGTCAGCCCAGCTCCGCCAGGCGGCCGTGATCTTGGTCGGATATGCCCTGCGCGCAGAGAGCTTCGTCGAGTCCCATCTGTATGGCAAGCGCCGTCGTTAGGCGCACACAATCCGCGCCGTCAGCGACGGTGATCCGCTCGCGATCTTGCAGCCGCTCGCCAATATTCGATAGCGGTTCAGACTCGGTAGCGGCTGCTGGTCAGTGATGGCTCCGAGCGGTCCAGACGCGGCCGTCCGGAGCGACGCGGGTCTGGCTCGAGCCGACGATCAGCAGGCAGTTCATCTCGATGGTTGCCGGGTCGAGGTCGGTGAGGGTGGTCGTCGTCAAAGTCTCGCCCGCACGGCCGATGTCGCGACCCACGACGACCGCGGTCGCAGGATTGCGGTGCTCCAACAGGATCCGTCGTGCCGCGCCGATCTGATCACGCCGACTTCGTGACGCCGGGTTGTAGATGGCCAGGACGAGGTCGGCGGCGGCAACGGCCCGCAATCGCTCCTCGATCACCGGCCAGGGCTTGAGGCGGTCGGAGAGAGATATCACGGCATAGTCGCCACCCAGCGGAGCACCTGCCCGAGCGGCCACGGCCTGCGCCGCTGTCACCCCCGGCAGCACAGTGATGCGGATCCTTGCGTAGCGGTCGTCCGTCGCGACCTCGAACACCGCCGACGCCATGCCGAAGATCCCCGCGTCACCCCCGGAGACGACAGCCACGCGTTCACCGTTGAGGGCAAGGTCGAGAGCGAATCGGGCTCGATCCAGCTCGACGGTGTTTCCGCTGGCGTGCCGCTGAAGGCCGGGGCGGGGCGGCACGCGATCGACGTACGGGCCGTAACCCACGACGTGATCGACTTCGGCCAGTGCGGCCGACACTTCAGGAGTCAACCACTCCATTGCCCCGGGTCCGAGGCCGACCACGAACAGCTGCGGCCGCCCCGGGCTCGTTCTACCGGGGATTCGGTCGGGGCGCGTTTGCCCTTCATCAGGTTCAGGGAGCGCGTGGTGTGCGTGGCGTCCGGCCGAGTCCTGGTGTCGGTCCACGCCCGGGACGATGATCATCGAGAAGTAGGGGACCGATCGGGGGTCCACGTCGGAGACCGGCCACGTGTGCTCATCGCCGGTCGTTGCCCGCTCGACATAGCGGGCCGATTCCAACCGGCCGGCCTGGCGGAGGGCTTCCCGTACCCCTTGGAAGGTACGGCCCAGCTTCATGATCACCGCGGCGTCGGTGTCGGCCAGCCGGCGAGCCAGCTCCGGCACCGGCAGGGTGCCCGGAAGCACGGTGAGCACGTCTTCGTGCCGAGCCAGTGGTGTGCCGGCGGCCGCGGCCGCGGCGGTCATCGAGGTGACTCCGGGAACGATCCCGCAGCGGAACTGGCCGGCCAATCGATCATGCAGGTACATGTACGAGCTGTAGAACAACGGGTCACCCTCGGCGAGCACGACCACCGTGCGGCCGGCGTCGAGGTGCTTGCCCAGACGCTCGGCCGACTCGTCGTAGAAGTCGGCGATCACCCCGTAATAGCCCAGCGGATGCTTCGCGTCGCCGGTGGTCACCGGATAGATCAACAGTTCCTCGGTGGCGTCCTCGCTGATCAGATCCGCGACGATCGACCGGGCGATGGACCGCCCAGCGGTACCTGAGTGGTAGGCCACCACGTCGGCTCGCTTGATCAGTCGCGCGGCCTTGACGGTGATCAACTCTGGGTCGCCCGGTCCGACGCCGACCCCGTAGAGCTGGCCCTTCACGCCGTCTCCGCTTCCTGAGCCAGGGCATTGACCGCCGACGCGGCCATCGCCGAGCCTCCCCGGCGGCCCCGGACGATGGCGTACGGAAGCTCCCAGGGGTTCGCGGCCAGCGCTTGCTTCGACTCGGCCGATCCCACGAAACCGACGGGCATTCCGATGATCACCGAGGGCCGGGGAGCTCCGTCGTGAATTCGTTCGAGGAGATGGAACAGCGCCGTCGGGGCGTTGCCGATGGCGACCACCGCGCCGCCCAGCTCGGGACCCCAGAGGGATACCGCGGCGGCGGCTCGGGTTGTGCCCCAGCGTTCGGCGAGGCCCGGTACGCGAGGATCACGCAGCAGGCAGTGGATCTCGTTGTCGGCGGGGAGCCGGGAACGCGTGATGCCGGAGGCCAGCATCTCAGAGTCGGTGAAGATCGGTGCCCCATCCTGCAGGGCTGCTCGGGCCGCAGGTATGAGTCGATCGGAAATCTCGAGCAACTCGGTCAGCGCAACATCCCCCGACGCGTGGATCATCCGTACGGCCACCGGCCTTGCCGCTGCAGGCAGCGTGGCGAGATCAGCCTCCTCCCGGATGATGGAGAACGATCGCCGGTAGATGTCGACGCTGTTCCTGCAGTAGGCGTAGCGCCGCGTCGGCGCAGTGATCATCGACTGCCCACCAGCTCATCATGATCGGCAACAGGCGCCCCACAGCGCCGTTCGCAACCACTGATGTGCAGGGGCCGCGTCGGCCGCGGACCACGATCAGCTATCTGGACGGCGAGTTGGCGAGTGTCGAGGAAGGACTTGGCGCAGCCTGGTGCACCGACGCAAGCCGTGATCTTGGTCCACGGGCTCCCCGAGTCGATGATCAGACCCGAATGTCGTAGCGCCTCCGTCGTGGCGGCCCCGTTGGGAATGATCAAACCCCGCCAGGGCGTGACCACCACGGGTCCGCCGCCGGCCGCCTCGTCGACCGCCGCTGCCTGATGCACGGTCAGGAAACCCAAGGGAACGCCAACCGATGCGGCACCCCCGACGGCACCCAGGGGTGGCGCTACATCGCCGCCGGGGTTGCCGTCAACGCCTGGGAACGGCGCAAGGTCGGTGCGGAAGTCGGTGAGCTCCCAAATTCGCCACGCCCGCTCGCTGCTTCCTCGGGCTCGTACGAAGTCGGTGGCGAGGTGAACCATCTCACTTGGCGCCGCGCCGCTGCTGATCACCCGGCCGGTCACCTCGGTGCCGCGTCGACCTGACCCGCCGCCTAACGCCACCAGCCCTCGCTTCGCGTCAAGCGCTCGGTAGCCGAGGTCGAAACCCAGCGACCACACATCAGCGCTTCCGTCGTCAACGGCGAACAGGAACCGTCCCGGCAGGTCCGCCAGTTCCGGCTCCGCGCAGATGGCCGTATCCAGCTCCGCGATGAACGGCCGCACATCCGGTCGATGTCGGGTCAGTCCGGTCAGCGGTGAGGCGACGATGTTGCGCACCAGTTCATGAGTCGGTGACGGCAGCAGACCAAGCCCGCGAATTCGTTCGGTGGCCGACGGCAGGTCTTTCCTCTCGATTCCGCGCAACTGGATGTTTCCGCGCGAGGTCAACTGCAGCGTGCCGGCCAACTCGGTGAGAGCCAGCAAGGTGGACGCCGTGGTCTGGCCGCCAGGAATCCGCAGCCGGATCACCATGCCGTCTTCGGCTTGATGTGGGCGTAACAGCCCGGGGCAGCGGTCGGCTGCCGGCCGGACGTTCGCGGTCACCGAGACATGGTAATGACTGGAAGCCCGTCGGCCCTCCGGTTTCAGCTGGCTCACCGGTTTCAGCTGCCCGGCCGGCCGTCTTGTGAGGCTGCGTCCTCTCTCGCGGTCAGGCCGTCGGCCGGTGACGTCCTATCCGAAACTGACAAGCTCACAGCGCCACTCCGTGACGAAGTTGTAACTGAAATCTGCTGTGGGCTCTGAGAGCGTCTCCGATAGCGTCAGGGCAGCCGCGTCGCGACGCAAGCCGCGATGGCTGTCTGTGGCCGCCGAACCATGGGAGCGAGTGGATGAGCGACGCTGCCAGTCCGTTGCTGGAGGTTCGCGGGCTGGTCAAGGACTATCCAGGTGTGCGTGCGCTGGACGGCGTCGACCTCACGGTGACAAGAGGCCAAGTGCATTGCCTGATCGGCCAGAATGGCGCCGGCAAGTCGACCCTCATCAAGTGTGTTTCCGGGCTGGTTGAGCCGACGGCCGGCGCCGTGCGCTTTGAAGGCGAGCCCTTACCGGTCGGGGACCCGAATGCGTCGATCGCCCGCGGCATCGCCACCATCTACCAGGAGCTCGACCTGGTGCCGCACCTGTCCGTCGCGCTCAACGTATTCCTGGGCCACGAGCACAAACGTGGTCCTCTGCTGAATCGGGCGGCCATGCACCGCGAGACTAGAGCGCTCTTCGCTCGGCTGGGTGATGCGGGGATCTCTCCGACGGCGCCGGTCAGCACGCTGCGTCCCGCTCAGCAGCAGGTGGTCTCAATGGCCCGAGCGCTTTCGCACTCGGTCAAGCTGCTGATCCTCGACGAGCCGTCGGCGGTCCTGGATGACGTCGAGGTGAAGGCGTTGTTCGGGGTGGTACGTCGGCTGACCGCCGAAGGAGTTGGGGTCATCTGGATCTCACACCGGCTCGGGGAAGTGGCCGAGCTCGGCGACATGGTGACGGTGCTGAAGGAAGGCCGAACGGTGGCCACGGAGCTACCACCGGATACGCCGATCGACACTCTGATCAGGCACATGGTTGGTGGACGGATGGAGACGTTGTTCCCCGAACGCAGGCCGCACCAGGAGAAGACCGTGCTGGAGGTGCATGGGCTGACCCGGACTCCGGACGTCCATGACGCCTCGTTCACGCTGCGCGAGGGTGAGATCCTCGGCTTGGCGGGGCTGGTCGGCTCGGGTCGCACCGAGCTGTTGCGCCTCATCTACGGCCTGGACCCCAGCCAGTCGGGAGAAGTGAAGGTCGGCGGCCGCCCCCTTCCCCATGGCCGCCCCGATCTGGCCATCCGGGCCGGGCTCGGGTTGGCGCCAGAAGAGCGAAAGTCGGAGGGGCTGTGGCTGGACTGGAGCATGGTCCGCAACACCTCGATTGCGGACCTCCGCCGGTTCCGGCGTGGCCCGTTCACCGATCTAGCCGGCGAGCGGGGCGAAGCCAGCCGCCACCTACGGTCACTGAACACGCAACCCGACGCTCCGGAGCGGGCGGCGCGGCTGTTCTCCGGCGGCAACCAGCAGAAGGCAGTGCTGGCCCGGTGGTTGTTGCGATCCTGTCGGGTGCTGTTACTCGACGAACCGACCCGTGGCGTGGACGTTGGCGCCCGGTCTGAGATCTATCGGGTGATCGCCGAGTTGGCCGCCAACGGCATCGGGATCGTCATGGTTTCCAGCGAGCTTGCCGAGCTACTCGGTTTCTGCCACCGTGTGCTGGTGTTGCGTGAGGGACACATCGTCGATGAGCTCGACGGTGCGACCAGCACCGAGGAGGAGGTCCTGCGGTCGGCTGTCCCGGTTCATTCCATGACGAAGGCAGGGTGAGAAGTGGCCGTCGATGCACCCGCGCTCAGTGCCAGGGGCCGCTTACGGCAGGTCCCGGTCCAGGAGCTGGTGCTGCCCGTCGTGATCATCGCCTTGGTCATCGTTGGAGTGATCATCAGACCCGGGGTCTTCCTGACCAGCGACAACCTGCTCAACGTGCTGACGCAGGCCAGCATCACCGGCATCATCGCCATCGGCATGACCTTCGTCATTGCCACCGGTGGTATCGACCTGTCCGTGGGTTCGGCACTGGCAGCGGCCAGCATCGCCGGCGGGCTGCTGGTCGTGTATGGCTCTTGGATCTTCATCGTCGGTGCGCTCGGCATGGCGCTGCTCATCGGCGTAATCAACGGCCTGATCATCACCTGGGGCAAGGTTGTCCCGTTCATCGCCACCCTTGCCATGCTGACTATTGCCCGAGGCTTGGCATTGTGGATGTCCGACAAGACTCCGATCAGCCTGATCCAACTGGATATTCTGCAGTTCTTCGGCAGCGGGCGGGTGCTCGGCGTGCCCGTTCCCGCCTTGGTCTTCGTCGCGGTCACCGTCGCCGGTTGGGTGCTGCTCAACCGCACGAGCTTCGGCCGACACGCGGTCGCCGTTGGCGGCAACCGGAGCGCCGCCCGGATCGCCGGCATCCGGTTGGGTCGAGTGGTCTTCGCGGTTTACGTGCTCACCGGTTTGTGTGTCGGCATTTCGGCCGTCCTGCTGTCCGGCCGGCTGGCCAGCGCTTCGCCCGTTGTCGGGAACCTGGTGGAGCTCGACGCGATCGCCGCCGTGGTCATCGGGGGAACCGCTCTCACCGGCGGCAAGGCCACGGTGACAGGTACCTTTTTCGGCGTCATCACCTTCGGTCTGATCTTCAACCTGCTCAACCTGCTCAATATGCCCACCGAGATCCAGGGGATCGTCAAGGGGGCCATCATCATCGTCGCCGTGGTGCTTCAGCGCCGTGACTGACGACGCAATCCGTCTATTGTTCAACCGGCTAGGGCTCCAACCGGAGCAAGCATGTAGAAGGGAATGAGAGCAGCATGAGGCTTCCGCGAAGGCTCGTCTTCTGTGTCGCACTCGGCGCACTGACACTTACCGCCTGTACCAATGAGGCTCAACAGGAGCCGGCTGCGCAGCAGAGCGCCCCGGCCCAGCAACCGTCGGGCGGCGTCAGCGGCCGTGCCGTGAAGGTTGCGTTTAGCGCCCCGGGGGCCGACCACGGCTGGCTCAAGGCGATCACCGACAACGCCCGCAAGGAGGCCGACGAGCTCGGGGTCGATCTTGTCCTGTCCGAGGGCACCAACGACTCCGCCGCCCAGGTGTCACAGGTCGAGACGCTTATCAGCCAGAAGCCCGATGTCCTGGTCATCTTGCCTCATGAAGGCGGTCCGCTCACGCCGGTCGCGCAGAAAGCAATGCAGGCCGGCATCCCGGTCGTCAACGTCGACCGGGAGTTTTCCACCCCGGCGGCCTACCGGACCTGGATTGGTGGCGACAACTACGGCATCGGGAAGTCTGCGGCCGACTTCATCGCCGATGAGCTGAAGTGCAAGGGCAATGTGGTCGAGATCCAAGGTGTCGCCGGCATCTCGGTCACTGAGCAGCGCACCAAGGGCTTCACCGACGGCATCAAGCGGTGCGACGGCGGCATCAAGATCGTCGCCAGTCAGCCGGCCGACTTCCTTCCGGACAAGGGCCTGCAGGTGATGGAGACCATCCTGCAGGGACAGAAGGACATCGATGCGGTCTACACGCACGACGATGACATGGCGATGGGCGTGGTACAGGCGATCCGCAATGCCAACCGCGATGACGAGATGTTCGTCACCGGCGCCGGCGGCTCGAAGGATGCGATGAACCTGATTGCCGAGGGCGACCTGTACCGCGCCACCTTCCTGTACAACCCCTCGATGTCGGGCTCGGCGGTGTCCATCGCCAAGTTGATCGCCGAAGGTAAGGGTTTGAGCGAGCTGGTCGAGCCTGAGGTCCCCAGCCGCATCGAGCTACCAGCGACCACGGTGACCAAGGACAATGTCGCCTCAGTCCAAAGCCTGGCCTACTGAGTTGGGCCGCCACTTGGCGTGCGGCAGGTAGCTGGCAACGACGCGGGTTAGGCTGCGCAGGGCCTTGGCTGGAGGGGAGCGACGTTGTCGGGAGTCGATGGGCGGCGGATCGCGCTGCTGTCGACCTCGGACACCGATCTGCTCTCCGCGCGAGCTTCCGAGTCGTACTACCTCTACGCCAATCCGGCGAAGGCACGGATCGACTCTCTCGCTGACCGACTTGCCCGCTGCGACCTGATCATCCTGCGGGTGCTCGGCTCGCCGCAGACCTATGCCGACGAGGTGGCCATCCTGCGGGGCCTGGCGAAGCCGCTGGTCGTCGTGGGTGGTGAGCAATTGCCGGATGCGGCACTGATGGAGCTCTCCAGCGTGCCGATCGGCGTCGCCGCAGATGCGCACGTCTACCTGGCTCAGGGTGGCCCGCAAAACCTGCGCGAGCTGGCCGGGTTCCTGTCCGACACCGTCCTGCTCACGGGTATTGG
>DATFQP010000148.1:0-6867 GCA_035264145.1 Propionibacteriaceae bacterium | reverse complement strand
AAGACCGAGCAGCCGGGCAATCCTGATGGGCGATCAGACCCGCCCGGTCCGTCGACGTCATCATTGTGGGCGCCGGCCTATCCGGCATCGGCGCAGACGATGTCGTCGCGGTGCCCGCTGCGCTGCAGCCACCGACCGACGGTCTCCGCGATGCCGTACCCCTTTTCATCCGCCCGGCACTGTGTCGGCATGGGTTTCAGTCCAGCGGCGCGGCTGTGAAACGGGCCAGCGTGGCAAGCAAGCTGTCTTGGAAGTGCGTGTCGCGGACGGCCGGGTGCGGAGCTCGGAGCCGCTGGTGGAACCAGTAGCCACCGCTGCTGCGCGCCTTGGGTTCGTCACTTGTGGCCAGCCATTCCTGGGTCAAGTGCCCGAGCCGGAGGTCATCGGGAGCACCGGGACCGCCCATTCTGGTGGGCACCCAGCCGGGGTCGACGGCGTTGCTGTACACATCGGGCCAGATGCGGGCTACAGCGACGGCAAGTGTGGTGACGAACAGTTTGCTGTCCGAGTACGAGCCGGTTTGGCTTCGCCCGCTCCAGTCCAGGCCGGTCAGCTCGGTTCGTCCGCCGTGGTGCATGCCGCTGCTGAGGTAGACCAGCCGCTGTGGGCGATGGACGAGGGCGGTGAGTAGGTACGGGGCGACAACATTGACCGGCAAGATCTGTGGGCCGCTGTAGATGCCGGCGTTGTGGATCACCGCGTCCACCCGGCCGAGCTGATTGACCTGGTCGGCCACGGCCCGTGTGTGGTTCAGGTCGGCCAGGTCCCCCACGACGGCTGACGCGCCTCGGTCGATGAGGTCGTTAACGGCGGCCAGTCGCTCTGCGGTGCGGGCGTGGACGATGACCTCGTGCCCACCGCCGAGCAGGGTTTGTGCGGCCGCCCGACCCAGCCCGCCGGCGGAACCGGTGATGAAGATGCGTGCCACGTGCCTCCTCCTGGCCTCACTAGCTTCATCGGCGTACGGTGCGTCTCCTGCGCTGTTCGGCGCCGTTGGCATCGGCCGTGGCCAAGGTCCGTGCCGAGGTTGGGGGGCTCAGGTCGAGGCGAGTTGTGACCGGCTATCCGCAGCGCAGCTAGCCACTTCGCTAGCAGTACTGCATCGTACGGGAGCTGAGTCGCACCATCACGTTCATGTCTTGCAGCAGATCGCGTGCCCTCCAGGCAGGAAAGGGCCTCTGTGGTTGCATGGCCGAGAGGGCATTCCAACCAGACAGGATCTGTCGTAACGTCCTCGACGTGGACGAGACGCCGATCAAGATCACCATCACCGACACGGTGATCACCGCACGACTAGCCGACAATGCAACCGCACGCGACCTCGCCGCCCAACTGCCGCTTACCCTGATTTTCAAAGACTTCAACCACGTCGAGAAGGTTGCGACACTTCCTCGGCGGCTGTCTACGGACGGCGCACCAGCAGGAGCCGACCCAGACATCGGTGATATCGGCTACTACGCACCCTCGGGCAACCTGGTGTTCTACTACGGTGATGTCGGCTACTGGAATGGCATCGTGCGCATCGGCCGATTCGACACCACGATGGAGCTGATTGAGCATCAAGACGACAACTTCCAGGTCACGATCGAACACAGCTGATCGCCCGATGCCGAGGTGACGATCGGGCAAGCCGACCCCGGACCGCCCTGGGCGCCGGCAAGCCGGCCGGTCCGACACCGTGGGAACAAGCAGTGCCGCTGCGGTGACAGCCGTTGTCTGCGCCGAGTCGAACCGCATCCCGTTGACCGAGGAGCCGGGGGTTCAACTCCGGGCGGCTCCAATCGCTCGGACTCCCTTGCCGGCCAAACGTAGGGTCGATTGAGATCACCGCGACCGAGAGGAGTTCGCCAATGGTGTCAATTTCCGAGCGGGAGAACCGGGAGATCGAGGCGGCAAACGCCTCCGGCAACACGCCCGTTGTCTTCATTCACGGCATCTGGCTGTTGCCGAGCAGCTGGGACGCTGGCGGCAGTTCTTCAGCAGGGCCGGCTACGCGCCGCTCACGCCGGACTGGCCGGACGATCCTGAGGCCGTCGAGGATGCCCGCGCAAACCCGGACGTCCTTGCCAAGAAGACTCTGAAGCAAATCGCGGACCACACCACCGAGATCATCAATGCCTTGGACCAGAAACCAGCGGTAATGGGGCACTCGACCGGCGGTTTGCTGGCGCAGATGCTCGCGGGTCGGGGCCTTTCTGCGGCGACGGTGGCGATCGACCCCGGGGTCTTCCGCGGCGTTCTGCCTCTACCGGCCCCCACGCTCAGGTCTGTGGGCCCGTTCTTGCTCAACGCGCGCACGCGCGGCCGCGCGATCACGCTCACTTTCGACCAGTTCAAGTACAGCTGGGCGAACGCGCTGGATGAGAAGGAGGCGAAGGAGCTCTACGACACGTTCCACGTCGCCGGCTCTGGGACCTCTCTTGTGCAGATGGGCACCGCGAACGTCAACCCGTGGACGGAGTCGAAGGTGAACACCGAGAACCCCGACCGCGGTCCTCTGCTGATCATCGAGGGCGAGAACGACCATACGGTGCCCTGGGCGATCGCGAATGCCGCCTACAAGCGGCAGAGGCACAACCCAGGGGTGACGGAGATCGTCAAGGTCCCGAACCGCGGCCACGCGCTCACGATCGACCACGGCTGGCAGGAGGTCGCCCAGATCGCGCTCGATTTCGTCAAGCGCTTCGTCCCGGCCAAGCCGAGCTAGGCACCACGAAAGTCAGGAAAGGCGAGGCAGGTGACGGCGGTCGTGTTCGGCGGTGAGCCGAGGGTGTGGCTAGGGCCGTTCTACTTGGTTGGGGTGGCGAGAGGTTTTGGTCATCCCGAGCTGGCCGGTGTCGGTGAGGTTGTGGGCCACCTCCCGCAGTTTGATGTTCAGCTGCTGCGATGAGCGTCGCAACAGGTCGAAGGCGTCCTCCGGGGTGATCTTGAGCCGCTCCATCAGAATGCCTTTGGCTTGGCCGATGACATCGCGGGACAGCAAGGCCTGCTGCAGATCGCCGGTAAGGCTGTGCAGGGTGCTGCGTTCCGCCACCGCCCGGGCCGCCACCGAGGCGTGCGCGGCCAAGATCAGTCCGATCTCCTGCGCGGTGTCGCTGAACGCAAAGGGATGGACCCCGTAGGAGTTCAGCGATCCGCCGACGTCGGCGGCGCCGCCGCCGGCCGGGGTCAGCTGGTAGGACAGCGCCACCGCAAGTCGAACCATCGGAGAAGGAGCGTCCTGCGTCCTGGTCGTGACCGGTCCCTACGAGATCACCCCTGGTCGGCACGCGCCGGCGTGGTGTTGACAGCCTCGCCATCGGTTAGCCCTCCCTCAGGACGTTTCGCAGTTTGGCCGCGAAGGCATCCGGATCCCCAGTCTGTCCGTATTCGCCACCGAGGGAGCCGCTGTGGTCGCTCGGGAAGATCACCGGCTCGATGCCGAGCCGCTCGGCGACGGCAAACGCGCTGCGGTTCGCCAGCTCTCCCTCCGACTCCGCACCGGCGGCCATAGTGGTCCGCGCCCTCCAGTGACACGAAGTTGCGCGGATGCCGCGCTTTACCCGCTCGCGCGCTCCTGGAGGGGTGGCTGTCGGATCGACTGGGTCTCAAGTGGTGACCGCCAGCTCCGGCGTGGCGCTGGCGATCTGCTTGGCGTGGCGCCTCGCGGTGATTCACACGCCGCCGGCCGCGCGCCCCGGCGCCGCTTCAGCGCCGGTTGTCGGCGCGCCACACGACATAGTCGGCGACCGACCTCGAGCACGCGATGTCCTACTGTCCGGCGGATCTCGACCAGAGGGAGTAAGAACGCTCCCATTGGCCGTGGCATGGGGCGTCGCCGGTCCAGCGGACGTTCGGCGGGCCGGCGTGGTCGTCGACGGTGATGATGGCCGACGAACGGGTGCCGTAATCGTCCTCGTCGGCATGGACACAGATGGCTCGGGCGGCGGCGGCGAGGCGCGGGTTGCTGGCGTCGGCCGGTGGTTCGCCAGGCGGCACCTTGTGATCGGCGAGCAGCGTCGGCAGGATCTCGAGCACCGAGGTGTCCTGGCCGCGCAGGGCAGGATCGAGCAGCTCGCGCACCCGGTCTGCCTTCGGCGACGGCTCGTGGAGGTTGCGGTTCTCGAGCACGTGCACCCCCGGTCGGAGGTGCTCGACGATGACCTCGTCGGTGGCGGTCACGTCGACGAAGAACGCGTCATTGCGGTCGGCGACCAGCAGCCAGCACGGGTTGTACGCGCCAGGATCGATGGCCGTGCCGAAGGACTCGACGGCGGCAGCCGCGGTGGGATGGCCGACGAGCGCGAGGGGCAGCTCACCGCGTGATCGCTTGGCCGCATCGGGACCGTCGCGCAGCGGCCGATTTGTCAGCCCAGCGACCACACCGACCTCGTTGGTCGCCAACCAGGTGCCCCCGCCGACCTCGTCGCGCCCGCCGCGGATGGCCGGTCCGCCTACCCCGTCAAGCCGGGTCATCGGGATCGCCGGGCGGGCGAGGCGCTCGTCACGGTTGGCCGCCACGATCAGCGGAATCCCCGGGACGACGCCGCTGATCACGATCAAGAGGCACATCGGGGGCAGCCTAGGAGCCGGTGGAGCGACGGGTGGGTGCTCGCTGCCGAGCCCGCGACCAGCACCTCTTCCCCCGCCACCTTCAACGCAGTGCTCCAGGAAACGAACATCACCGACGACGCAATGAAAGACATTCGGGGAGACCTCCGGTAGACAGTCGTGACTACCACCTACCGGAAGCCACACCCCCCGAGTCACTGATTCGCGCGTCGTCCCGTCAAAGGCGGTAATCCCGGCTCAGTGGGTCTCCGGCTAGATACAACATCGGCGCGCTTGCACCTAGACGGAGATCCCTCCGTTTCCCCGAGTTCATCCAGTCACCCGCCGAACGTGGCCGCCTGTCAAGACCGTGACCACTATTTGTCGTCGATTACGAGTTCGGCGCCAGGATTGAGCGTCTCCGCCACCGTGACTCAGTAGCCCTTGTGCCGATAGCCCTCTGCGTAGTCGGCGACGATTTCGCCGTTGGCGGTGACGACCTTCCAGCGGCACTCGCCTGCTTCGTCCTCGTAGAAATGAACTCTTCATTGCGCCTGCCTTTCTGGCGGAACGGGGTTTGCCCGGCATGCATTCAGGCATTCAGGCGTGGATACCCCGCGATGCGCCAGCACCGAAAGACGATCGTGGTAACGATCAGGCCGCAGACGATGCCTCCTCACAAGACGGCGTGATCCGGCCCGCGGACTGCTACCGGCGGTGAGCACCTCAAATGTTTCGCGGGCCCATGTACGTCCCGTCGATTCCAATTGGCCGTGCGATCAAGCCATGATCCGAAGGACGGAACCTAGTGTGTCCCAGGGTCGAGCGGGGTCACCTCCGGGTCTGTGGGGTCGCGTCGATGAACACCGCGGCATACCCGTCGGGGGGCCGGTTGGCCCAGTGCTTCATCTGCTCGATCAACTTGTCGGTGATCCGCGAGATCGTCTCATTGCTCACCGAGGCGTCATAGATCCCGGCGAAAATGTGCCGGGACCTCCCCGGTGGTCAGTCGTTTGGCATACAGCGACAGCACGATCTCATCGACCCCGGTCCGCCGGCGCGGTCCCGCGGCACCTCGATCTCGACCTGCCCGGTCGCCTCGGTCAGGACCGTCTTCGGCGGGGTCCCGTTGCGGATATTGGTGGAGTCCGGCTCCTCGGAAGCGCGACAGACCTCCCGGGCCAGCCGGACCAGCTCTAGCTGCGCTCTCCTCCGCCGAGGGATCAGGTCGCCACCTTCCCCGCTGATCTTCAGTCAGCGCGTCGGGGCCGGAAACACAGTTAGCGGGACAGTCCCCTGGCTGGACCTGTTACTGCTGGTTGGACAGAGATACGCGCGCTAAATACGTGGGAAGGAGTTAGCAACGCAGTAGCAACGTAAGGGAGGAACCATGACGGTCGAAGGAGGGGCGGTAGTCCGCGGGTCCGGCCCGCGGTGGGCGCCGCCCTCAATCTCAAAACGGGCGGCGTTTGCCTCATTCTTGGTGCAGTTGTCTTTGCCATATGGCGGCTGGTTCACGGCGATACCCCGGCGGCGGATGCCGAAGCGGCGTTGAACTTCGTGCGGAGTCGGCCGATCTATCCGACTGTGCATCTGTTTGCCGTGCTGGCTGCCTTGGTTGTCGTGATAGGGCTGCTCGGGCTGACCGGTCGTTTGACCGTCCGGGGTCATGGTTGATCGGACAGGCAGCCGTGGTCAGCGCGACGGTCGGGCTGGCCATTTTTGGCGTTGAGAGCACAAGCGAAGGTCTGGCCTTGCCAGAACTGGCCGAGGCCGCTTCGAACGTCGAGCCCACTCAACGCGTCGAATTTGTTCGTGCCGCCCATGCTGTGGCGGCGGCTACTCACGGACCGTCTCTCGTGGTGATGGCCTTGATGATCGGTGTTCCACTCCTGCTGTTCGGGATTGCGATGGTGCTTGATCGGTATCCGTCCTGGCTCGGCTGGACAGGGGTTCTGATCGGCGGCATGACGATGTTTGCCGCCGTTGGGCTGTTCCTCATCCCTAGCCTGTTTCCCGGCTTCCTGCTGTACGGGGTGCTGGGCTCGGTCATCGCGCAGCTATGGCTGGTGGCAACCGGGAGTGTGATGCTGCGACGTGCTCGCGTGGCAACGGAGACGGCGACGACCGCGTAAAGGACCGGCGACAACCGCCACGATGTCCAGTCCGAGACTGGTGCTGGCACCCGTCGTCGCATTAGGGCGCATTTCGGCCTGCGACGTCCCAGCCCAATTTTGCGGCAAGCCTTTCTCGGTTGTCTCTCAACGGTCAGACTGAGGGACTAGCTGGGTAAAAGCCCGGCTCAGCGCGTGCGGCGGCCGAGGCGCAGCTGCGGTC
>DATFQP010000147.1:0-4256 GCA_035264145.1 Propionibacteriaceae bacterium | reverse complement strand
TCAAGATCACTGTTGCCGCCATTCCGACGGCAAAGCCGAGACCTAGGGTGCCCAACGCGCGGGTGGCGGGCTGCGTGCGACGGGTCACGATGGCGATACAGAGGGCAACGAGCGGACCAAACTCCGGGCCGACGACCATAGCTCCGACAATGAGGATCGGCTGATCAAGCATGACCCGATGCCGGTGATCATGGTTGCCACGATCATGAAACAGAGGTAGGTGATGGAGAGCCGAGCTTCTTCGCCTGCGCTCCGTTCCAGCTGTTCCCAGACCACCGCATCCGACGGTTCGCCAGGCGTTTCTTCTTCGGCCCTGATCGCAGACTCAGAGATGTGAATGTCGCGTATGTAGTCGAGAAGCGGAGTGATGGCCTCTCGGTAGGGCGAGTTGATAATTTGCAGGTCCACTGGGATCTGACATGCGCGCCATTCGTCGGCGAGCGCCTGTGTCTCTTGCTGGTCGACGTGAACGGTGCGGTTCACCGACGCCTGACCGCGGTCAATGTGCTGGGTGGGAGGCGCGGGCGGAAGCGAGCGCCTGCAGAGAGCTCGAGACCTACGACGCGGACGAGACGCCGGGCGGTGAGGGGCGCGAGCCAAGTTAGGTGCTCGCGGAGCCAATCGGCCGCGATTGGGTCGACCCGCTTCGCGACCTCGGTCTGCGGCGCGGCTCGATGCCCGGGCTCCTCAGCGAGGGCATGCGCCATGTCGTCGAGCAGCTTCACGTCGGCGCCGATTGCAGCCGCGACCGTCAGCGCCGACGAGACGATCACCTGCTCGTCGTCCCCGCCCATGCTGATCCGTATGGCGCACCAGACCACCCCACGAGTCTGCGTGCCGAACGCCCAAGCTCGCCGGATCGGGCTTGGGACAGACCTACGCGCCTTTGACTTCGACCCCAACGGTTCAGTCACCGGCCGGATGGGTAGTGCTGGCAACAGAATGTGTCGCAGGCCGGGTGGAGCGAAAATTGTGAACGAGGATGCTTTGAGATGTTGATCATCGGCTTCGGTGTAAACGAGGTCCTGCTGGCGACACTGGTGTTCACATGTGAGAGCTGCGGCAACCACGCCGCCCATCAGCTGACCAAACAGAACCGCAAGTTCTCACTTTTCTTCATTCCGCTGTTCTCGGTCGGTACGAAATACCTCGACAGCTGTACCGCTTGCGGGCGGATCATCGAGGTCAGCAAGGTGCAGGCGGAGGCAGCGGCCCGGCAGGTCGGTCCAGACCTGCGCTGATTCGGCCAAGTTTTCACTTCACCGCTAGGCCGGCTCACCAACGGCCCCGACGCGTGCTCCGGGTCAATCTCGATGTAGGCGTCGATCAGCACGTCTGAAGCTAGGAGGGCGATCTTGTTGCCGAGCGACATCTGCAGGGAGGATGCCACCACGGTCTCGTGTGACGCGGCTGTGAGCTGGTGATGATTTCTCAGCACCTCTCCGAGACGCTGCGGTTATGGTCACCGTTACCGTGGATCGGTCGTTCAGCGGAGTTTGTCGAATTCGTGGCGGATGGTGAGGTAGCACTGGCAGGCGGCTGCTTGCAGGCGGTCGCGGTCCACGATGGTGATGCGGCCCCGGGTGTAGCGGATGAGTCCGGCTTGCTGGAGAGTACGGGCGCTCTCGGAGACCGTGGCGCGGCGGACGCCGAGCATTTGGGCGAGGAAGTCCTGGGTGATTTGGAAGCTGTCGGAGCCGACCCGGTCATCGGTTTGCGCCAGCCATCGCGCGGTGCGTTCCTCGGTGGAGTGCAGCCGGTTACAGGCGATGTTTTGGGCGAGGAACACCAGCACGGCCTGGGTGTAGCGATGCAGCAGGTCGTGTAGGGCGCTGTCGCCGGCCAGGAACCGGCGCAGAGTGACAGTGTCGAGCCGCAGAGCCTGTCCGGGGACCTGGCAGAAGCACCGATGAGGGCTGGCCGCGGCGCCCAGGAACGCCGGCAGGCCGGCCATGCCTTCAAGGCCGATCATGGCGACCTCGACCGCCACGTCGTCGTCAACCGCAGCAACCACCGAGAGGACACAGTTCAGGGGAAAGTAGACATGGGTGATCGCCTCACCTATGTCGTAAATCCGCTCCCGCATGCCCAGCTCGACCAAGCGCAGCTCCGAGCGCAGCCGCCACCGCTCCTGAACCGGCAGTGCCGCCAGCAGCCGGTTGCGCAGCAGCATCTTTGAGGCCGCCAGCGCCGGCGGGTCGGTTGACACGTCGACCATGGACTCATGATCGCGAGGATTTAGCTCAGTGTCCGTCGTGCTGCCTTTCGGTTAGCTCGGCGCCGGGGACCAGGCCGGGCATCCACCCTTGAACTGTTATGTACGATAACGATCATATAGTTTGGGTGTTGCCACCCGATGTTTTCCTCCCCATTCCGGTGTCCCCCACCACGGAGATTCATATGTCGAACATTCAGCACATCACCATCGAGAAGGACGGCCATCTGCTGGCCGAGGCCGTCGTCCAATCCCACCCCGACCTGATCGACGCCCAACTGCGGGTGGAGGCAGGGCACATCCCGCCGGGCGCCCGGTCTCAGCTTGTCGACGCCGTCTTGGACCTGCCGAACGTGTCCGGCGGCACCCGGCTGGAGATCACCCTTCCCACCGGTGACGCCGAGATGCTGGACCAGATTCGGAATCGCTGCCACACCATCAACACCCGGGTCGCCGGTGTCAGCTGCCGACTGCACACCACATTCCCAGCGCCTAACGGCCTGCCGAGCTGACCCGGGAACAACACTTCGCCGACGCCGGCTCAGGGCTCGCACGCCGGCCGCAACCGGGCCGGGGACGCCAGGACACCGAACGGAACAGAGCGCGGTCAAGCCTGAAGGGCAGGCCTGGTTCCAACCCGCAACCCGAACATGCCCCTAGCTGGACCCCGCACAGTGAGGCTGCCTGCAACGCAGGGAACGGCCCGGATACGGGTCCCGTTGCGGGCCGCGAGTCGAGCGTTGAGGCCACGTTGCTTGCGAGCTATCCGGTAGTTCGACTTATCGGCAGATTGATGAGACCAGCGTCGGTCCGATGAAACCTGCAGGCGTCGAGGTACAACCGAGCAAGGTTTGCGGTTCAAAATCGACGTGAAGCCACTCGGAGCCGGCGGCTTTGCCGTTCTGCCGGCCTGCCGCACGAGCTCACGACCACTCCCGCGGTGTTGGTGGCTGCTGCTGCGGGTCTGGGTGTCCACCAAGAACCCGTGATCCCCTCCCACGCGACGTTGACGAATCCGACCAGCAGCCCCTCCTGATTCCGGGCACTGACCCAGCCGAGACTCCAAGCGCTAACCTGCTCCACCACCCGACGCTCGGAGTGCCTCCGTGGGATTCGATGAGGTTAATCACCATGCCACAAGATTAGAACGCCCGTTCGATGAAAGGCTCCCCGACGTGGACTCCGATCGTAGATAGGCTTTGCATGCCATAGGCCCGGATCGGTATCCGTCACCGCCTGCAGCATCGGGATGACGTCGCTCGGCCGGACTTTGCCGTCTCTGATGTTTGATAGCTGCCACAGTGGCTATCCCTGTCATCGTCGCTCGCCAGCTCGATCAGGTTTCGAGACTGGCTCGACTGCAGAGCTTTGATCTTGATCAAGTTCTGGCCGCTGCGTTCCGTACGGTCGTAAGAGCAGAGGTCTCGGGTGGATGGCTAGTCCACTCGGGGAGCTTCTTACGGTGTGACGTTGATGGGTCAGAAGAATGATCTAGATCGAGTCTGGCGAGCTGAAGGAGACGGCTGTGTTCATTGGAAGGTATACAGCGGCGAGATTCAGAACCGGGGACAGTTCTCTGGGGCTGACCTTGGGACAAAGCTCCTCAGTTCTGTCTCGATCCCAGCTCCTCCGTTCCCTGTCAGGTTGCGCTTCTGCCCAGGAATGACCATAGAGCGGCTGAGGCTTTGCAGCGAGAGGCCCTGAAATCGATTGTCAACGACGCGGAGACGTATGTACTGACTAATTGGTCAGCGCTCGGCGGCCCTGTTAGTTCCTGTGAGTGGGCTCAAGATCAAATTTCAGGCCACGAGGCGTTTGCGTCTAAGGCTCAGGCAACCAACGGGCAACATGGCGAGAGGGCTCCTCCGCGCGTGGCCCGGCCGGTGCTGAGACACCGCCAGGCCCGAAATCCCACTGGCAAGGAGCGAGATCCCATGAGCACAGACACTTTCTCTGTCGAGGTCGTCAAGCCGTCCGACATGCCGGCCGCCGTCGTCATTCGCTTGCCGGCGCAACCGTCGATCGCCGAGCCGAACCAGAG